>VBNY01000182.1:0-9200 GCA_005877705.1 Gammaproteobacteria bacterium | reverse complement strand
GAATGACTCCCGCGGACTGGCAGTGGCTGAAGCAGTGGCGCGACGTGGTGAACAATCGCGAAGAGCGCCTGCCGGATGTGGGCCGCTTCAACGCCGGACAGAAGCTGCTCTTCCTCGTGCTCGCCTTGTGTCTCGCCGGGCTGTTCCTGTCCGGCTTCGTGATCTGGCGCACGTACTTCGCATTCTACTTTCCGATCCCTGTCATCCGCCTCGCTGCGCTCGTTCACGCAGTGTGCGCATTCGTGCTCATCACGGCGATCATCGTGCATATCTACGCCGGGATCTGGGTAAAGAACTCCATGAGCGCAATGACCCGAGGCACAGTGAGTCCGGGGTGGGCCTGGAAGCACCATCGGGCGTGGTTCCGTGAGGTAATCAATGCAGCGCGTTCTCGACCCGGCCCGAATTGAGGCGTTCGCGCATCGCGATATCCCGCGGATTCGCGTCCCGGACCGCGCCGACGTGTTTGCCAAACGGGCACGGCGTTTACGGCAGCTCGCCGGATCCGAGAGTCGCGGCCACGGACGCGCTATCGGGGACTACCTGCGACTGATGGACGTCGTCGCTGAGGCTCAGCAGGCTGCTGTGACGAATCTCGCGGTATCACGACCCAGCGCTGAGGAAATCGCCCAGGCCCGCGCGCACCGCATGCCGCTCGTACACGCCGTTGGTCTGAGGCGCGACCCCTGCTGGCGCGGCATTCTCGGACAGCTCTGCGACGCCGTACTGCGTTCACGCGAGTTTCCAGCCGGTGTCCGCGACACCTGCGCTCGGTTGCGTGACTCACGAGCCCAGGAGATCGAGGCACAAGCCGACGCGCTGCTTACGCTACAGTCGGCTGAAATCGATGCGGCCGCGGCGCCGTTCGTCATGAGTGCGTTACAGGTGTACTGGGTCCATCTGGCAAGCCAGTTCGTTGCTGCGGACGTTTCCCAGCTCGAGGTCCCCGGCGTGTGTCCGGTTTGTGGCACCCTGCCCGTGGCAAGCATCGTTCGTGCCGACAAGGACTCACAAGGTTATCGCTATCTGCACTGCGCGTTGTGTGCAACCGAGTGGCACATGGTGCGCGTCACTTGCAGCCAGTGTCTGGCGACGCAGGACATTGCATACCACTCCATCGAGGGCGGGTCGGACGCCATCCGCGCCGAGTCTTGCGGCAGCTGCCGGAGCTACCGCAAGATCCTTTATCAGGAGAAGGACACGAGCGTGGAGCCTGTCGCGGACGACCTCGCCAGCCTCGCGCTCGACCTGCTGTTGGGCGAAGCAGGCTATCATCGCGCCAGCGGCAATCCGCTGCTGTGGCAGAATCCGCCGGAGCCTGTTTGAGCCATGCGCAGCTGCTGCGCCCGTTAGCTGACGATCCATAACCTCAATGGAAGCCCCGCTCGCAAGCGCGGCCGACATTCCGTCGGTCGACCGGCTGCTGCATCGGCCGGCGCTCGCGCCGCTGGTGGCGCGTCACGGCCGCGCACAGGTCACCTCGGTGCTGCGCGCGCATCTTGACGATCTGCGCCGCGCTGCCCTGGCCGGCACGCTGGGACGCTCCGCGCTGACCGAAGAGGCGATCGCGCCCGCCTTGGAGACCAAGCTGAGCGCGAGCGAGCGGCCGCGGCTGCGTCCGGTGTTCAATCTCACCGGCACGGTACTGCACACCAACCTCGGCCGCGCCGTATTGCCTGCCGAGGCGGTGCGTGCCGTGGTCGAGGCGCTGACAGCGCCCGTCAACCTCGAGTTCGATCTCGACTCGGGTGCGCGCGGCGACCGCGATGCCCTCATCGAGGAGCTGCTGTGCGAGCTCACGGGCGCCGAAGCGGCCACGGTCGTCAACAACAACGCCGCGGCGGTGCTGTTGACACTGAGTACGCTGGCCAGCCGCCGCGAGACGCTGGTCTCGCGCGGCGAGCTGGTCGAGATCGGCGGCTCGTTTCGCATCCCGGACATCATGCGCCAGGCCGGCGCGAAGCTGATCGAAGTCGGCTCGACCAACCGCACGCACCTGTCTGACTATGCCGCTGCCATTGGAGCGCGCACCGCGTTGCTGATGAAGGTTCACACGAGCAATTACGCCATCTCCGGCTTCACCAAGAGTGTCAGTGTCGCCGAGCTGAGCGAGCTCGGTCGCGCTCACCAGCTGCCCGTTGCGGTCGATCTCGGCAGCGGCTCACTGGTCGATCTCACCCGCTGGCAATTGCCGGCCGAGCCGACGGTGCGCGCCACGGTTGCGGCGGGCGCCGATCTCGTCGCCTTCAGCGCAGACAAGCTGCTCGGGGGGCCGCAAGCCGGCATGCTGGTCGGCCGCGCGGAGCTGATCCGCAAGCTCAAGAAGAGCCCGCTGAAGCGCGCGCTGCGGGTCGGAAAACTGACGCTCGCCGCGCTCGAGCCGGTGCTCGGGCTGTATCGCGCGCCCGAATTCCTGCCGCAGCGGTTGACGACGCTGCGTTTGCTGACGCGCGCGCCTGCGGGCATGAAGGCGCAGGCCGTCCGCTTGCAGCCGATCGTGCAGCGCGCGCTGGGCGCTGCGTACCAAGTCCGCGATGAGCCGATGTCGAGTCAGACCGGCAGCGGCGCCTTGCCCGTCGATCAGCTGCCCAGCCACGGCCTGGTGGTCCGGGCTGTCAAGGCCCGCCGCGGAAGTCTCGATCGCCTGGAAGCGGCACTGCGCGCCCTGCCCCGCCCGGTGATCGGCCGTGCGGCCGACAAGGCCCTGTGGCTCGATCTGCGTTGCCTCGAGGCATCCGACGAGGAGGCTTTCGAGGCACAATGGAGCGAGTTGCGGCTGTGACTCTTGCGCGGGTCGGAGACTTCGCGCACCGTTGCGCGCGGAGAGTCCGATGATCGTCGGCACCGCCGGCCACATTGACCATGGCAAGACGACGCTGGTGCGCGCATTGACCGGCGTGGATACCGATCGTCTCAAGGAAGAGAAGGCGCGCGGCATCTCCATAGAGCTCGGGTACGCGTATACGCCGCTCGACAACGGTGATGCACTCGGGTTCATCGACGTTCCAGGGCACGAGCGCTTCGTGCATACGATGGTCGCCGGCGCGTGCGGCATCGACTTCGCGCTGCTCGTGATCGCGGCCGACGACGGCGTGATGCCGCAGACCCGGGAGCACCTCGCTGTTCTGGAGTTGCTCGGCGTAGCGCGTGGAGCGGTGGCGCTAACCAAAATTGACCGTGTGAGTGCCACGCGCCTGCATGAAGTACAGGTCGAGGTGACGCGCCTGCTCGCGCCAACAGCGCTCGGCGGCGCGCCTATGTTCATGATCAATGCAACAGCGGCGCAAGATCCAGGAACCGACTCGCTGCGCCGCTACTTGCACGCCGCGGCTATGGGCCGCGACGTTACGGGAACGTGTGCGGTCGCCTGCTGCAGTCCGGCGGGCAACGCGGATGGTCTGCTGCGTCTCGCGGTCGATCGAGTCTTCACCCTCGCTGGTCTCGGAACGCTCGTAACCGGAACCGTGTTTTCCGGATGCGTCCGCACGGGGGATACCGTGGCGGTGATGCCTGCGAACAAGCCATCCCGCGTGCGCAGCATCCACACGCAGAATCGCGCCTCGGAGGCCGGCCACGCCGGCCAGCGATGCGCGCTCAATCTGGTGGGGATCGACAGGGACGAGGTCGCGCGCGGCGACTGGGTTGCGGATCAGCGGGCTCTTGTTCCTACTACACGAGTCGACGTCCGGCTGGGCCTGCTGGCCGACTGCGCGCATCGCGTCGCAGCGTGGACGCCTCTGCACTTCCACATTGGCACGGCACACCGGGTCGCCCATAGCGTACTGTTGGAATCGGAACACCTGTCGGCAGGTCAGTCTGCCCGGGTGCAGCTGGTGTTCGACACCGCAATTTGCGCGGTTCCGGGTGACCGTTTTATTGCGCGCGACGCGCAGGCGACCCGCACGGTCGGCGGTGGCGTGGTGCTCGATCCCCGCGCACCGGCGCGCAAGCGGCGCTCGATCGAGCGTCTGAAGTATCTCGCCGCGTTGGAGCAAATGGTCGCCGGCGAAGGCATGGGGCCTGTGCTGCAGGAGTCGCCGCTTGGCCTGAAAATGACCGATCTGGTGCGCCTGTCGGGCAAGCCTCCAGAGCGCGTTCCGGTGCCCCCCGAGGCCCTTACGATCGAGGCCGGTCACGATCGCGTCGTGGTGCTCCCCGCACATTGGCGCGCCGTGCGTGAGCACGCAGTGGCGGCCTTGCGCACTTTTCACGAGCACACACCCGATGAGCCCGGACCCGACATCGGGCGGCTGCGCCGTATTGCCCAACCGGACATGCCCGATGCGCTGTGGCGGACTCTGATCGACGCATTGGTCGCGGAGCGCCTCATCCTGCGCAGTGGTCCGTGGTTGCATCTGCCCGGACATGCGGTCACGCTGTCAGAGGCGGATCAGGCGCTCGCACTTAGGCTGCAGCCGCGCATCGCATCAGGGCGGTTTGATCCGCCCTGGGTGCGCGAGTTGGCGGCGGCTGTGCACGAGCCCGAGGAGCGCGTGCGTCAGGTATTGCGCAAACAGGTGACCCGAGGCAGCGTGTACCAGGTCGTGCACGATCTCTTTTATGACAGCCAACGCGTCGGCGAGCTGGCCGAGGTAGCAGCAACGCTCGCCGGGGAGCGCGGTGAGCTCAATGCGGCGCAGTATCGGGATGCGATCGGTCTCGGGCGCAAGCGCACGATCCAGATCCTCGAGTTCTTTGACCGGGTAGGCTACACGCGCCGCGTGCGCGATTCGCACGTATTGCGCAAAGACAGCGGTTGGCTGGCCGCGCGCCGCGACTCGAGCGGCTAGCCCGTCAAGCTCACCGGAAGGCACACGTACCCGGTGGTGCGGCTGGGCTTCAAACCCAGGAGGGGGCGTCAGACGCTTCCTGGTAGGTTCGACTCCTGCTGCCTTCCGCCGTCCACAGCCCGCGGTTCCACCAGCCGCCGCCGAGGAACTGCCGCACCTTGGGCGCTAGCGGATCGGTAAGTTCTGCAACTGGAAGGCAATCTTTGCAAATACCCACGTCGGCGCTTTGGCGGCAAGCGCCCCGTGTGCGGTCGCGGGCGGATCGGGCCGCGTCCCTGCAGCCCCTATGAGGGTCGGCCTGACCGCTGCTAGTCGGTGGATTCAGCGGCCGATCGCAGCCGCTCGGAATGGTCTCGGTGCAGACCCTCCGACCCGCCACCGCCGCCGTGGCTGGCCTGTCCGCCTTTGCGACCCGCTTCCGCTGCGAGCTCCGGATTCTGCGAAAAGCTGCGCTTCTCATCGGGCACGCTCTGACCGCCCTTGCGTCCTGCGACTGCCGCGAGCTGCCGATTCTGCGAGAAGCTGCGCTTCGAGCCGGGGACGCTCTGGCCTCCTTTGCGTCCGGCCTCGGCCGCCAAGCGCCGATTCTGCGAGAAACTGCGCTTCTCATCCGGTACGGCCTTGCCGCCCATGCTTGCGATCTGGCGCTGCCGCTCCGTATTCATCGATGCGAATCCACGGTTCGACGTGCGCCCATCCTGAGTTGGTGCGTGAGCCATCTCTAATCTCCTCCACGGTAAGTGCACTGGGCTCGCGGGCAATTACAGCGGCAGCAAGCGATGTGCGGCCTACGGACTTGCCTCGCGTCCACACACGCGTGCAAACCCTCGGCCAGCGAGCCAAAGTGAAGCAGCAAGAGGCATGCCGGCTCCGGGGGCATGGGAAGACTGAACTTGAAAAAAGGCCGGCGCAAGGCCTGCAAGCCCCCTTCTTTTCAAGGGTGCGCCAGCAAGCTACGAGCTCGATTTCGCCGCAATCAGGCTAAGGGGTCGGTCGGATGAGTCCGATGAGATGACCGCGTTCGCTGGCGGAGTCCCGCAGTGCAAAGCGCAGCCCCTCCGGCGACGACCAACTCTCGAGGATGACGCGGGCCGGAAACGCGATCGGCAGCTTGAACGCGGTATCCAGCGCGCACGAGGGGCTGATCGCCTCCGCGCCGAGTGCGGCCACGCAGCGTGCGAGTGACCACATGCCGTGCGCGATGGCATGTTTGAAGCCGAACCAGCGTGCCGCCAGATCAGCCACGTGAATGGGGTTGAAATCACCGGACACACGCGCATAGCGCCGCCCCGTGCCCGGATCAACCGCGAAGATCTGGGTGCGCACGGTCTCCGGCGGCGGCACTGCAACGCCGGCGCCATGGGCTCCTCCCGTGCGCGGCGGACCCCGGCGGCCGCGCCGCCGGGCCAGCAGCGTGCAGGTTTCTGACCATACCACCTCGCCGCCGACGCGAACCTCCGTATTCAGGTCGAGCTCCTGGCCGCGGGGGGTATCCCGATGGCCGTCGAGTATTGCGCGGATCTCGCCGGTGTCATCGATTCTCAGCGGGCGACTCAGCGCAATGCGATTGGCGATGTGCACCACTCCCATGAGACTCAAGGGAAAGGCGTCCGAAGCAATCATCGCCAGATGTACGGGGGTTGCCAGCACGTGCGGATAGGCGATGGGCAACGCTTCGGACTCGCGTTCGCCGCAAATGGCCCGGTACCGCGCGAGATGCCGTCGGTCGACGCGGAAGCCGCTGAGGGTCGCCACGATGCGAGGCACGCTCTCGGCCGCCAGCAACGGTTTGCGCGTGAGCAGGATCCTCAGATACGCGCCCAGCAGGCCCGGTGCGGAAGCGAAGTTCAACGAGACCGGGCCCGCCATACGCAATTGTAGGAAGGCTCGGGCGCGAGCTTTCAGGGCGTGACGCGGTCGATAACGATGTTGACCAGGCCGTCACGACCCACGAGGTACGCGACTTCGCCGAAGGGATCGCCGCTCGCGGCCACTGGATTGCCCGAGCGCGCAATCCGTGCAACCACCTGTACCTTTTGCCCGGTGGCGAACGCGCGGCCGGGAATCATGGAGTCTGAGGAGGTCAGTTCGACGGTCTGGGGGAAGTGGCTCTCCAGTCGCTTCACGGCGAGTGGCGGTCCGGGCCGCTGTGGATCGCGCACGAACACAAAGAGCGGCGCCGCCGCAGGTGCCGGCTTGGACAAGGCGGGCGAGAGCACAACCTGCACGCGCACCGCCGCCGTAGCGCTCCCGCTCGGTGCCGCGACGGGGGCGGATGCCGGTGCCGCCGCCGCGGACGCGGAGCCGCCCTTGAGCTTCTCGTCGATGGCGGCGATCTGCTGCTCGAGGAGCGGTCTGATGTTGTCCGGCGGATTCATCGCGAGCAGCTTCGAGAAGCGCTCCCGGGCGAGCGGCAGCTCACCGCGGCGAGCCGCGGCGGTCGCGCCGAAGAACAGCGCCTGGCCCGAGTCAGGGTCAAGGGCGAGCGCCTGCTCGACGAGCCGTCCGGCACGCCCATCGAGCTCCGTTTCGTCGCTGAGCGTGAGAGCCTCGGCCTGACCGATGAGCGCGTCCGCATTCCTGCCACCGGCAAGCCGATCCGCACGCTGGAAGGCGCGCAGCGCTGGCGGGTATTGCTGCAGGGCCACGTAGGAGCGGCCCAGCATCAGCCAGCCGTTGAGGTCCTGTGGGTCCCGCTCGAGCTTGCGCGCGAGGCGCGCGACCATGGTCTGGGGAGTGTCGGCTGGGCTCGCGGCCGTCCACGGCCAGTTGCTCAGTATCGCGTACAGCACCGCCGAGCCGATCATCAGCACGCCCGCGGCGATGAGCGCGGCCCAGGGCGCAGGCGCAAGTCGTGTTGGAACGCGCTTCACCAGCGGTATCACCACGACACCGACGCTTGCGACGATCAGTGCCGCGGCCAACACGACAAAGGTAACCATCAGGTGCGGGCGTCCTCTTCCAGAGGCTCGTTGTCCTCGGCGACGAGCGCCGAGCGCCGCTGCACGATGCGGACGAATACCAGCGCGCCGATGAGAAGCAGCACGCCCGGGGCCATCCACAACCAGGCGTTGCGCGCGTTGAAGCGCGGCCGGAACAGGATGAAGTCGCCGTAGCGCGCGACCATGAAGTTGCGAACGTCCTCGTCCGATTTACCGGCGAGCAACATGTCGCGGACTTCGCGCCGCAAGTCCGCCGCGAGACTCACCGGCGAGTCGGCGATCGCCTCGTTCTGGCACTGCATGCAGCGCAGCTCGTGGGTGAGCGCGAGGTAACGCTCCTGAAGCGCCGGATCGGGCAGCTGGGTTGGATCAACGGCGTACGCCGCGGTCACACCGAGAATAAGCGCAGCCAGCGCAACGAGGCACGCCACGGGGCTGCGACGCGGTTCACGCCGGCACCCTGTCCTAGTCAAGGAGACCTCACGCATCACTATCTCGCCGCCTGCCGCGTCGGCAGCAGCGGCAGGATTTGCCGCTCCCACGCTTCCCGGGTGAGCGGGCCGACATACTTGTATACGACGATCCCCTGCGGGTTCACCAGAAAGGTCTCCGGCGCGCCGTACACGCCATAGTCGATGGCTGTGCGGCCCTCGCGATCGACGGCGACGGCCTCGTAGGGATTGCCGAGCTGAGCGAGCCACGAGCGCGCATCGGCATCCTCGTCCTTCCAGTCCAGGCCGATGAGCGGCACGACCCCGGCCTGACGCACTTCCAGCAGCATGCTGTGCTCCGCTCGGCACTCGCCGCACCAGGTGCCCCACACGTTGAACAAATACCAGCGTCCCCGCAGTGCGGTCGACCTGACCGTGCGGCCGGCGTCCGTCAGGCTGGGCAGGGAGAACTGCGGCGCCGGCTTGCCGATCAGAACCGATGCGATCGTGCCCTTGTCGGGGGAATGCTTGATGCCGATGCCGAGCACGACTGCCAGGAGGGCAAACAGGCCGAGCGGCAGAACGAAGCGATTCATCCGGCGTGCTCCCCCGCAGTTCCCGCTGAAACGACCGGCTCGGATACTTTCGCCGTCCGGTAACGGCGATCCGAGGCGGCCACGGCGCCACCCACCGCCATGATGAACGCCGCGAGCCAGATGAGATTGACCAGTGGGCGCTGCTGGATGCGTACGCTCCAGCGGCCCGCTCCCAGGTCCTCTCCCAGGGCCACCAACAGGTTGCTGCCGCGGTGCATCTCGATGGCGGCCTCGGTCGTCACCTGGCCCTGCGCCCAGTAGCGGCGCTTTTGCGGATACAGAACGGTCACGGGTGCCCCGTGCCGCGTGACGACGACCGTACCGCCGACACCGTCGTAGTTCGGGCCCTCGACCGGCTTCACGCCGTCGAAGCGATACTCATACGCCCCGACCGTGGCACTCGCGCCCTGGGCCAGCGAGACATCGCGCTCGATCGTGAAG
>VBNY01000303.1 GCA_005877705.1 Gammaproteobacteria bacterium | reverse complement strand
ACCGGGTCACGGCTGGCCGCTGGGCAAGCGCACCTGGGTCAACCCGAGTCCCAACGCCCCCAATCTGTGGATGGCGCGCTGTTACCCCGGCTCCGTGATGCTGGAGGGCGCGACTCTGTCGGAAGGCCGCGGAACTACCCGGCCGCTCGAGCTGCTCGGCGCGCCGGATCTCGACGTGCCGGCGCTGTTGGCGCAGATGCGTGCGCTCGCGCCCGCCTGGCTGCGCGGCTGCCGGCTGCGGCCGTGCTGGTTCGAGCCCACGTTCCACAAGCACGTCGGCCGGCTCTGCAACGGCGTGCAGATCCACACCGAGGGCCCGGTCTACGACCACCACGCCTTCCGCCCCTGGCGGCTGCAGGCGCTGGCCTTCAAGGCCATCCGCCGGCTGGCGCCCGGCTACGAGCTGTGGCGCGACTTCCCCTACGAGTACGAGCGGGACCGGCTGGCCATCGACGTGATCAACGGCAGCGATGTGCTGCGCACCTGGGTGGACGACCCGAATGCCACGCCGGCCGATCTGGACGAGCTCGCCGCTCCGGATGAGGCTGCATGGCGCATCGAGCGCGAGGCCGTGCTTCTCTACTGACGTGCAGCAAAGGAGAGTCTGCCATGCGTGCCCCCTGGGTTTGCGTCCTGTTCGGGCTGCTAGTGAATGCAGCCGGGGTTGCGGCCGCCGCGGGCCACGCGGGCGCCCTGATCCCGCGCGCCGCGCTGTTCGGCAACCCGGTGCGCACGCAGGCGCGGTTGAGCCCGGACGGCCGCTATCTCTCCTTCCTGGCGCCCCGCGACGGGGTGATGAATGTGTGGCTCGCGCAGCCGGGCGCGCTGCCGGCCGCAAAACCGATTACCAACGATCGCAAGCGCGGCGTCCGCCAGCATTTCTGGGCGGAAGACGCCCGCCACGTGCTGTTTCTCCAGGATGAGGGCGGTGACGAGAACTGGCGCGTCTACAGCGTGGATGTCGAGACCGGCGCGCAGCTCGACCTGACGCCGTTGCAGAAGGTACAGGCGCAGATAGTTGGCTTGTCGCACGAGCGGCCCGACGTGGCGCTGATCGCGCTCAACGACCGCTCGGCGGAATGGCACGATCTGTATGAGATCAACATCGCGAGCGGCGAGCGCAAGCTCATCGAGCGCAACGACCAGGAATTCGCGGGCTATGTCGAGGACTTGCAGCTGCGCCCGCAGCTGGCGGTGAAGACTCTGGCCGACGGCGGCGGGGAGCTCTACCGGCGCACCGAGCGGGGCTGGGACAGCTTCCTGCGCTACGGTCCGGCCGACAGCCTGACGACGCGGCCGCTGGTGATCGAGGAAGGCGAGCGGACGGCCCTCATGTTGAGCTCGGTCGACAGGGACAAGGCGGCGCTCGTGCGTGTCGATCTCGAGAGCGGCAAGCAGACCGTCGTCGGCGAAAGCGACAAGGCCGATGTGTCGGAGGTCTGGCTCGACCCCCGCTCGCGCAGGCCACAGGCCTACGGCGTGGAGTATCTGACTGGCGAGATCACGCCGCTCACACAGGCGGCGGCCAAGGACATCGAGCGCCTGAGGGCAGCTCTCGGGCCGAAGTTCGAGGTGTCGAGCCGCACATTCGATGACAGCAAGTGGGTCGTGGTGGTCGACGATCCGATGCACGTCACGGCGAGCTACCTGTACGAGCGCGCGAGCGGCACCGTGACGAAGCTGTTCGAGCACCGGCCGCAGCTCGCGGGCGTGGCGCTGCAGCCGATGCAAGCTGTCGAGATCCGCTCGCGCGATGGGCTCACGCTGGTCTCCTATCTGACACTTCCCGCAGGCTTAGGCGAGGCCGGTAGCGGGCGGCCCGCGCAGCCCGTCGCGATGGTGTTGGATGTGCACGGCGGACCCTGGGCCCGTAACAGCTACGGCTTCAACGCCGAGCACCAGTGGCTCGCGAACCGCGGCTACGCGGTGCTGTCGGTGAATTACCGCGGATCGACCGGCTTCGGCAAGAGCTTCATCAACGCCGGCGATCACGAGTGGGCGCGCAACATGCACAACGATCTGCTGGACGCCGTCGACTGGGCGATCCGGGAGAAGATCGCCGCTGCCGACAAGATAGCGATCTACGGCGGCTCGTATGGAGGCTACGCGACGCTCGTCGGACTCACTTTCACCCCCGAGCGTTTCGCGTGCGGTGTCGACATCGTCGGACCGTCCAACCTCTTTACGCTGCTCAACTCCATACCCCCGTACTGGAAGGCGTATCTGGATGACATGGCGCGCCGCATCGGGGACCCGCGCACGAACGAAGGGCACGAGCTGTTGAAAGCACGCTCACCGCTGACGTACGTGGAGCGCATCTCGAGGCCGCTGCTGATTGGCCAGGGCGCCAATGATCCGCGCGTGAAACAGGCGGAATCGGACCAAATTGCCGCCGCCATGAAGGCGAAGCACCTGCCGGTCACCTACGTGCTCTATCCGGACGAAGGCCACGGCTTCGCGCGGCCGCAGAAT
>VBNY01000302.1 GCA_005877705.1 Gammaproteobacteria bacterium | reverse complement strand
ACGAGGACCTGCTGGCGGCTTTGTCTCTCGCTGCCGTGCGCAACGTCCAGCCGTACCCCGACGTGGGTTACAAATATCATTCGGTCATGGTGTTGCGGTCCATCCATCTGACTACCCAACACCTACCGTCTGCCGACAAATGGCTCCCCATAGTCTGGGCCGCGGATTATTTCAAGGATTCACAAGCGCAGGAACGGGCAACCAGCGGCTGGCGTCTACCAACAAGGCCCACGGCTTCGGTTGGCGACCAAGAAGCGGCACGGCGAGCGTTGGTGACCGCACTCGACAACTGGGATCGGGACGCCGCCGATGCAGCGATCGTGCGGTACGCGCAGGTCGCTCGCCCGGACGAGGTTTTCTCGGTGCTCTTTCCATATGGCGCGCGCGACCTTCGAGAGATCGGCCACAAGGCCATTACTGTCAGCAACGCGCACAGTCTCATCGCTCTTCTGGGCAGCGCTCAGGCCGAACCCATACTGCGCTCCACCGTGGCGGCGCTGCAGAACAGTGATGCGGGTCCTAATCCGGCCACCCACGACCTTCAGCCCGATCGACCCTGGCGCCACAATCAGAAGCAGCTGCACGCGATACCACAATCCTGGAAACAAGGGCGCGATGATCCGGGCGCACGACGAGAGCTGCGTGGCGCCCTGTATCGCGAATCAGAGGCAGAAGCCGGCACAGGCGTCGTCGAGTTGCTGCGGAAAGGAATCTCGCCCGAAGCGATCTGGCGGGTGTTATTCGATACAGCCGCGGAACTGCTCATGCGCCAGCCGAGTATTGTGCTGCTGCATGCGCAGACCACGGCCAACGCCTTGCACTACGCCTACCGGGTCTGCGGCGACGAACAAGCTCAGCAGCTGATGCTGTTGCAGTGCGCGGCTTTCATTGCAATGTTCTGCAAGCAGGTGGACGGGATGCAGACGGATCTCAGCCTCGAAACTCTGGAGCCGCTGCCGCTGGATCACACGAGCGGCGATGCGATCGCGGAGATTTTCTCCGACCTGTCCGCTGGTCATCGCTTGCAGGCCGCTCGCAAATCCTTGGGATACCTGCAGAAGGGCGGTGACGCGGCAGCATTGATCGCAAACGCGCGGCGTCATCTCGTTTACAACGCCGAGGAAGCCCACGACTACAAATTCTCCGAGGCCGTGTTCGACAACCACTCGCAGCTTGCGGACTCCGCGTGGCGGCACCGCTTCTTGAGCGCTGGCATGGCGTACTTCAAGGCGCCCGCGAAACGGCCTGGCCCTGTCGTCGAGGAAATGATGGAATTGTTACGGACCTGAGCGCTCAAACCAGTATTGAGGGGGCCTTCATGATTTACTTCCTCGCGCTGATTCCGGCGACGGCGCTGACTATCGCCGGCTACTTTGCTCTATTTCTGTCCGCGCGTTCGGAAGGTGCACTCCGGACATTCGGCAAATACCTCGGATTTTGGGCGTTCACGTTGGCCGGCCTGGTGATACTGGGGGCGATATTCGCCGCCGCAGCTCACGGCCGCCATCACTGCCCCATTCTCGGGATGCATCAAATGCACGAACGGATGTACTGTCCTTGGTCCGGTATGGAGCAGCACCGCGATGTTGGTCCGCCCGGTGCCACGCCGCAGCCTCCGGCTGAAGTTCCGAGTCCAGCAGGCCCTCCGAGCCCGGCATCGCCTGCTCCGCGTTAGCGGACCGCCGGCGCGCACCCGGTTCAGCAGGCGCGTGTGCTACCGTACCGGCAGCGTGTAACTCGCAATAGACTGTCATTAGGAAAATCGCCAAGCTATTCAAGAACGGCGACAGCCAAGTCGTTCGGCCACCTCGAGTTCCCGCTGGCACTCGAGGTGGGCGCGACCGGAGCCGGCGGACTGGCATCAGGAAAGGGCTTGGATACCCTTACGCTCAATGATATTGAGCAGCTTCAGCGACGGACCGCTCGGTCGTTTCTCGCCGATTTCCCACTTCTGGACGGTGGAAACACTG
>VBNY01000301.1 GCA_005877705.1 Gammaproteobacteria bacterium | reverse complement strand
CCTTGCAGCAGTTACAACAACTCATCGCCAACGCGCGCGCCGCGCTTTGACCGCCCCCCGAAGGACCAGTGATACCGACGCAGGAATCGATCATCGACGTATAGTGCCGCGCGACGCTGCACCCTCGGCGCGTAGCGTCAGTTTGGATCAACGGGCGGAAGGTGGGACCATGTGCAGCTGGCAGCAAACATCGTCGCGAAGCTCGAGGGGCGGCCTACGCAGCCCTTCCGCTTCCGCCCGAAGGGGCAGCTCTCGTCGATCGGCCCCAACAAGGCGGTGGCCGAAGTCATGGGCTTGAAAGTCTCCGGCTTCATTGCCTGGCTCATGTGGCGCGGCCTGTACCTGTTGCGTATACCCACTTTTGTGCGTAAGTGCAGATTGTTCTTCGAGTGGAACTGGGCGATGCTCTTCGCCCCCGACATCGTGCATTTCGGCTACCGACGCACGCAACGCCGCAGCACGACCGACGCTGGTCCCCGCCGCGCACTCGCAGATGAGGCCGGAAAGCGCGCGGCCGCGAGCGGAGACTTCTCACGATTTTTAGATGCCCGACCGTTAACATTCGCGGAGGACTTTCAAATGAATCTGTCACACAAGAAGCTCTTAACGGCCTCGCTCGCAATGCTCGTCACCGCGCTCGGATATGCCGCCCGCGCTGCAGCGGACGACATGGCATCGTTCGCGACCGGCGGTTACGCCCGCGGCCTGAGGACGCCGGCAATAATGCACAAGATGGACACGAACGGCGATGGAATGATTTCGAAGGACGAATGGATCGCTTTCCAGGAAAAGGTGTTCGCGATGCTGGACAAAGACAAGTCGGGAATGCTCGATGAAAAGGAATTCATGGGCCCGGGAGGCGCGGAGCTGGCGTCGTTCGCAACTGCCGGATACGCACGCGGACTCAAAACCAAGGGGATGTTCAAGAAAATCGACACGGACAGCGATGGAACGATTTCGAAGGACGAGTGGCTCAACTTCCAGAAGAAAGTATTCGAAATGATGGATACCGACCCCAGTCACAAGGGAATGCTCGATCACAACGAATTTTTTGGAAGAGGCCCTAGCAACAAATGATGAGCCGAGCGTAGCCGCCCAACGACGTCCGATTGCCGTGTCTGTGGCGAATTACCGTCAAGCTGCTGCCGGGGGCTGATACAGACCTCTGCAGTGATATTGCCACCGGTACTTGCGGAGGTCGAGTAGTCGGCGATCGGTGCTGGTAGCCTTCGCTTCCGGCGTCACGCCGCCCAACGACGCATGAACTCGATCTCGGTTGTAGTAGTCTCTGAAGTGCAGCAGCTTTCGTTCGAGATCTCGGGCGCTCCAAAACGGGATCTGATCTAGGAGCTCGCGCCGTATCGTGCCGACCAATCGTTCAATGAACGGATGTGAGAGAGGCACCTCGAGTACGGTTTTGATCTCCGTCACGTCGAGAATGCGGAGATTGGCTTTCCAGCGATGGAACTCGAACAGCGGATCACGATCGCTGCTGAGGTGGCGCGGCAGAGTCAGCGCCCCAGCGATTGCATGGTTGAACATACGGCAGATGGCAGAACCGTCGGGGGCACCCGCTCGCACGGCGAAGCCGATGATTCTGCGCGTGAACTGATCCATTACGACCGCTCCACAGACTATCTCTGGAGTGTCCGAGAAACGTGAGCCAAGACGCACCTCGAGAGCCGGGCTCAGGCCGGTAGCGCTTGGCGAGTACACGGCGAACGACATCCTTGTCGATCTCGACGCCGAATATAAAGGAGAGCTGCTGAGCGATCCGCCGGCATCCGAATCCGGGGTTCCGGCTTTTCATTTCAACGATGGCGGCAATCAACGCCGGAGCAGGCCCTTTGGGGCCTGCCCTTCCACGGCGCCTCGGGGACAACAGAAGTCGGTACTTGCGCTTCACCAATGCGCGGTGGAACCCCATGAGGGTAGACGGCTTGAGCACGATGGCTGAGCGCAGCACGCGGGCAGGGCGCATCAAGCCTGCGCAGAGTCCCGCAATGACTCGGTCGATCGGCCGAAGATTCGGCGCTCTAGCTCGCGACCGATTATGAATCAGCAGCTGATGTTTGAGCAGAAGCGACTCGGCGACAACGCAACGGGCGCCGCCGCCCGGTAGGAGGAGTTTGGCGACCGCGGCGATGAGATGGAAAAGCAGGATGACTAGGTCGCTCATCGGACCATCTTAGCGATCAGCAAGGACCCGACAAGACTTGGAAATCTATAGGATCTGTGCGACAAACAGGAATTCGCCACACACAGCCGCTGCGTCCATCGAGCTCGCGGCGACGGTTTGAAGTCCTCACGTTGCGCGTGAGCAGGTCGACGCGATCGTCACACTGCAAGAAGGCAGCGTTCCGCGCTGAGCACCGCGTATGGAGTCACGTCTCGGATGGACGCATTCAGGTCAATCCTGAATCGAACCATGCGTGAAGCGGCCCGAGAGTGCTGGGAAACTCAGCAACTTGGCGGCTGCTTCGGATGTGCGCAGTGTCCGCAGCCGTCCGATCCCAGTCGTTACCATTGCTGATACGCGGTACCGGGGAAGTGCGGGCGGAGTCTCAAGAAGGCCCTTGGGAAGAACCTGCGGAACTAGCTTCTGAATAAGGCCGTCAACAGGGCACGGTCAAAGCGTTCACGTAACAGCCCACGCTACCCGACAAAAGTTCCCACTGAGGACCGACTCGACGACGTTTCTGACGGTGCCTGGCTGCGTCTCGCTATGTTAAGGGCGAGGTCTTCGATCATGTCCTCCTGGCCGCCGACGGTCTTCATGCGGGCGAGCTCGACCAGGATGTCCGCCGAATGCACGCCGTATTTGGCTCCGGCGCGCTTGGCGAAGAGCAGGAACGACGAGTACACCCCGGCGTAGCCGAGGATCAGGGAATCCCGATCGACCCGGATCGGCTGGTCCATTATCGGCACCACTAGGTCCTCAGCGACATCCATGAGCTTGAACACGTCAACGCCGGTCTCGATCCCCGTGCGATGTGCTACGGCGTTGAACACCTCGAGCGGCGTGTTGCCGGCGCCGGCGCCTAGCCCCGCGGCCGAGCCGTCGATGCGCTTGGCTCCCGCCTCGATGGCGGCCAGCGAGTTGGCGATGCCCATCGCCATGTTGTGGTGCCCGTGGAAGCCGATCTCGGTCTCGGGCTTGAGCACGGCGTGCAGGGCGGCGATGCGCCCCGTGACATCCGTCGGCAGCATGTAGCCGGCCGAGTCGGTGCAGTAGATGCAGTTCGCCCCGTAGCCCTCCATTAGCTTGCCCTGGCGCGCGAGTTCCTCGGGCTCAACCATGTGCGCCATCATGAGGAAACCCACGGTGTCGAGCCCGAGCTTGCGCGAAACTGCGATGTGCTGCTCGGATACGTCGGCTTCCGTGCAGTGCGTCGCCACCCGAACCGTGCCCACCCCGCAGTCGTAGGCGAGCTTCAGATGCTCGACGGTACCGATGCCCGGCAGGAGCAGCGCGGAGACCTTGGCGCGCTTGAGCGTAGGGATCACCGCGCGCAGGTATTCCTCGTCCGAGTGAAGCCGTAGTTCACCGACGCACCTCCCAGGCCATCCCCGTGTGTCACTTCGATGAGCGGGACGCCGGCCGCATCCAGCGCCGTGGCCACGGTCACCATCTGCTGAAGTGTGATTTGGTGTTGCTTCGGATGCATGCCGTCGCGCAGACACATATCATGCAGCGTGATCTTGCGGCCGGACAGGTTCATGAGGCCCTCGCTGTGGCTTGGAACGCCCCGCCCGTTATCTCCTCGGCGATGAGCTCACCGGTGCGCAGCGCCGCAGCGGTCATGATGTCGAGGTTGGCGGCGTACTTGGGCAGGTAGTCGCCCAGACCCGCCACCTCAAGATACGTGGAGACCCGCGTGCCATCGAATACGGGACCGTTCTTGAGGGTGTAGCCGGGCACGTACTTCTGCACCTCGGCGATCATCGCCTCGATGGAAGCGCGGATGCGCGCCTGATCCGGTTCCCCTTGCGTCAGGCAGTGCACGGTGTCGCGCATGATTAGCGGCAGTTCGGCCGGATTGAGGATGATGATCGCCTTGCCGCGCTGCGCGCCGCCGACCTTCTCGATGCCGCGCGCGGTCGTGCGCGTGAA
>VBNY01000300.1 GCA_005877705.1 Gammaproteobacteria bacterium | reverse complement strand
GCCACGAGCATCAGCACCTCACCGAACTCCAGCTTGCCCGCGCTCGAGTTGCGGATCACGTCCCGGCTGCGCAGCAGGTCGATGAAGTTCTCGAACAGCGCGCGGTCGAAGAACTCCGGCGAGTTCAGTCCGTAGAGCAGCGCCATGCGCTGCGCCGTGAGCTGGCAGCGCTCCTCGAGCACGGCCTGGCTGATCTGGCCGCTGCCGGCCTTCACCAGCTGCGCGATCGCGAGATAGTAGCGCTCGATGGTCTGAATGCTCGCCTGCGCGAGCAGCGACAGCTGCTTTGCCTGGAAGGAGCTCGACGGCGGCCGCTGCCATGCGCCGCTCTGCGGGTCGGATTCGATCAGGCCGTGCTGCGCGAGACAGCCGAGCACGCGCTCCACGACAGGCGTCAGCTCGTCCTCGCGCCAGCGCAGGAACAGCTCCGCCGCGATGTAGGGATAGATGCGCCACGCGAGCCGTTGGATGTCGTCCGTGCGCACTCTCGCGTTGCTCACGAACACGCAGGCCACCAATGCGGGCAGCGCAAACAGGTGCAGGATGTTGTTGCGGAGGTAGGTGGCGAGAATCGCGCTCTCATCGCTCATGCGCACGATATCGCCGAGGGGGTGCGGCACGCGCGAGATCACCTGCAGCCCTTCGCAGTAGGCGAGGATCTCGGGGCCGGCGAGCTCGGTGACCGTCACGCGCTCGGCGTAGAGGCAGTCGCGCAGCAGAGCCCGATACAGATCGATCTGGCGCAACAAGTCCGACTCGGGCAGCGCCAGGCGCGGCGTAGCCAGCAGCGTGATGGCGACCAGATTGACCGGCGTCACCGCCGCCGCCGCGTTTATGTTGCGCATGATGCTCGCCGCGAGCTCATCGACCGCGCGCCCGATCCAGGCAATGCGGGTGTCGTCATCGACGGGCTGCGTGCGCCACTCGCTGTCATAGCGGTCGAGAAGCTCGGCCAGCGCAATCGGCTCGCCCAGGCCGGCGACACTCTCCTTCTCCTTCGGCTTGCCGGACAGCTCCCCTATGTAGGTCGCGCCCTCGAGGATGCGCTCGTAGCCGAAATACACCGGCAGGAACACGACGGGACGCAGCGGATCGCGCAGGAAGGTGCGTACCGTCATGGACAGCATGCCGGTCTTCGGCTGCAGCAGGCGGCCGGTGCGGCTGCGGCCGCCCTCGATGAAGTATTCGATCGAGTGGCCGCGGGCCATGATCGCGGCGAGGTACTTCATGAACACGACGGTATAGAGGGAGTTGCCGCGGAAGCTGCGCCGGATGAAGAACGCGCCACCCTTGCGCAGGAAGCGCCCGATGATCGGCAGGTTGAGATTGAGACCAGCGGCAATATGCGGGATGGCATAACCGTGCACGAAGATCGCATACGACAGCAGCAGGTAATCCATGTGGCTGCGATGGCACGGAACATAGACGATCTCGTTTCCCTCGGCGGCGCGCTCGAGAGTCTCGACGTGGCCGAACACCACCCCGTCGTAGAGGCGATTCCATAACCGGGCGAGCAGGTGTTCCATGAACCGGACGAAGGCGTGCGAGTAGTTGGCCGCGATCTCCTCCGCATAGCGCTTCGCCTGCAGGATGGCCTGATGGCGCGGCAGCTTTCTCTCGCGCACCTCCTGGGCAACCGCGGCGCGCACCGCGCGCGTGCGCAGCACCCGGGTCACGATGGTGCGGCGGTGGGACAGATCGGGACCGATGCGTGCCGCCCGGTGCTTGGCGTACAAAGCACGCAACGCCCGAGCGACGCGGCGTCCCCGCACCGCGACCCCGATCTCCTCGCCCAGCAGACCGCGCAGCGACAGCGGCTCGTCGAATTCGATGATGGTGTTACGGCCGTTGAACAACACTTGCAGGAACTTGCGCGCGCGGCTGGTGAGTGCCCAGTCCTCGACCAACAGCAGCCGGAACCACGAGGCCTCCTTCTGCGGAGCGCGGCCCCAGTAGACTGCGACCGGCACCAGATCGATGTCGAGTTGCGGGCGCGCGCGCAGCGCTTCGATCATCTGCCGCAGCTGCGGCGGAGGACGGCGGTCGAGGCGCTCGCCCCAGAATCCTCGCGGCCGGCTGAGGTAGAAGAACGAGCGCAGATCCTTGGATCCGTCGATGAGCCGCTTGCGGGGCCGGGCGAGCTTCAACTGCACGCACGCATCCTGCAGCACCGCGAGGTCCGTGATACTGCGTTGCTCGAGCACGTAGCACACGGGGTTGCTGCGGCCATGCAGCCGCGCCACGACGGCGTCCGGGCGAGCCTTGAATCGCACCCACAGCGCAAGCAGCCGCCGCAACAGCCAGTTCATTAGGTCGTCATCACCGCCGGAGCACTGCCGGGCGGCAGTTTATGCGCGAATCACTGCTGACGCTTCACTCGAAGGCGATCGGCGGCAGGTCGAGCGCGATCAGAAAATACTCGAACAGGTACTGGATCACGCGGATCTGGTTGTGCAGCCGGTGATCGCTCTCGAGCAGGTGCAGCGCGGCGTGGTAGCTCTGGGCGAAGCGTATGCTGTGCTCGAACGGCACCAGCTCGTCGCGCCAGCCATGCACCACGGTTGCGGGACAATCGAGCGCTGCCGGCCGCAACTCCGGCAACCCCTCCAGGTACAGCGCGGGGGCGATCAGGAACACGCCGCGAGCGTGCAGCAGTGAGGCCGAGGCCACCGCCACGTAGCCGCCCATGCTCGAGCCGACCAGTACGAGGTCGCCGGCCAGCTCCTTGCAGAAGTCCACGAGCTTGCCCACTCGGCCGCGAGGCTCCTCGATACCGCGATAGTCCACGGAGTGGGCATCGTATCCTTCGCTGCGGGCCACCTCGGCCAGCGCCGAGATCTTGCGGCCCCACGGGCCGCTTTCCTGGCCGTGGGAGAAGACGACATGACGGCTGGTCACGATCTGTTGCATGGCTTCCCTAGGTAATTGGAAAAAGTGGCCTGCGGAAATTCTGTATGGGCTGAAACTGGCCTGTGGCCGTTTCAGCGGAACCGACGTCGTCGCCCAGTTTTGGCGGCGGGCGAAAAGCGCGGTTTTCGCCCGCGTGCCAAGTCCCTAGGATACTGCAGGCAACGCGCCCGCGACGCCAAATGCGCTCGCTCAGCTTGCGTCGCGCGGCGTCAGCGAGCAATGGTATGTGCAGTCAAGTTCAGCGGGTGCTCGAGCGCATGAGAACTCCCGGCTGGCAGTTCTGGATCGACCGCGGAGGCACGTTCACGGATGTCATCGGCCGCTCGCCGCGCGGCGAGCTGC
>VBNY01000334.1 GCA_005877705.1 Gammaproteobacteria bacterium | reverse complement strand
AGGCGCTCGTTTGGCAGGACGCATCCGGCAACACGTGGCTTTCGTACAACGATCCGAGTTGGCTCGCGCAGCGGCATGGTCTGGGCGCGGAGGCCGAAACGACAGTCAAAGCCCTGACTGCTGCCCTGAATGCGCTGGCGACAGCCGTAACGACACCACCCTAGTGACGCCTCGCTACTCTCCGAAGCCGGATACCGCCACAAGCCCGCGCCTGTTTGGATGGGCGCCTCCTCCTCGGTTCGCGATGCTAGGGCTGTTCCTGAAAAAGCTCACACACGAGCGCGCGCAGCCAACGACTGCGCGCATCATGATGGAATTTGCGATGCCAGAATTGTTTGATCGCGATGCGTGGCGGGTCGAAGGGCAGCTGAACAACACGCACACCCGCCGCAACGGACGAGAAATAGCGCGCTAACGGCTCCGGAATGGTCACGATGAGATCGGATTGCGCGACGATGATGGGCGCACTGGCAAAGTGAGGTGTTGACAGGACTACCTGTCGACGGATCTTCCGCCGCGCCAGATAGCTCTCTATGACCTCTTCCGTGCGGCTTTCCGCACGCACAACAGCGTGCTCGAGTTGCAGATATTCCCTGATGGAGAGTTTGTCGGCCTGCATGCGGTGATCCGAGCGTATCAGACTCGCGAACGTATCCGTGTACAGAGCCTGCTGATAGAAGCTGTACTTCTTGAGATCCGGAAAGTAGCCGATCGCCAGGTCGACTTCTCCACTTTCCAATTGCAGAGCCACCTCAGTCGGCGGCAGGGTGACCGACCGCACCATCGCGTCGGGCATGAGCTCGCGCAGTCGCTTGATCAGGGTGGGAAGCAATACGACCTCGCCCACGTCCGAGAGCACCAGGGTGACTGCCCTACTGCTCCTGCTCGGATCGAACTGCGGCTCGGCGACTATGTCCGAGCCGATTCGCGCAAGTACCGCGCGCGCTGACTCGATCAGCGTTGTGGCGCGGGGCGTTGGCTGCATGCCGTTGCCCGACCGCACGAACAAGGGATCGCCGAAAAAATCGCGCAGTCTCCCGAGAGCCACGCTGACCCCCGGCTGACTTCGGTGCAGCTTTCGAGCCGCGCCGCTGACGCTGCGGCGTTCATCGAGCGCGACGAGTACGTAAAGCAGGTTCAAATCGAGCTCAGCCATCGGCTATCAGTTATCCGTTTTCCTAATACAGTCTATACCATTTATTCGATTGCGTAGTAGCCTGCGTGGGGCGAATCTTGGGCGGAGGCGCAGAACGCGTCCTCCGATTTCTCATACCCCATGACCCAGCAACTCCAACATCGAGCACCGCTCCCTGAAGTGTCCTTGGAATCCATCATCGCGGGCCTCGCACGCGAGGCTTCCGTCGAAATCAACGTCCAGGACTTGAGGGATGTGGAAGCAAGCCGGGCGTTCTTAGCTCCAGGCCGGAGGATCTTCGTCAGCTTTTTGCCCAAGCAGACGTGGGAAGACACCGCAGCTGCGTGCCGCACATTGAAGCAGGCCGGTTTTGATCCAGTGCCGCACGTACCCGTGCGTCTGCTGACTGACGAGCAGATGCTCGATGAACTGGTCGCAGGCCTGGTGCGCGACGTTGAGGTTGAGGAACTGCTGCTTCTCTCGGGCGATTACCCGCAAGGGCGTGGGCCCTTCTCTCGTGTAGAGGACGTTCTCGAGACCGGGGTGCTGGCGAAGTATGGCTTACAACGTGTGTCCTTTGCCGGTCACCCTGAGGGCCATCCGGTAGTGCCGGTCGAGGAGGTCCGCCGCGCCGAGCGTGCCAAGACGCTCGGGGCTGCCGAATCCGGTCTGGAGGTGAGTTTTGTTACGCAGTTCTTCTTCGAAGCCGATCCTTTCTTGGCCTGGGTAGAGGCGATGCGCTCCAGCGGCGTGCAAGTCCGGCTAGTCGCAGGCTTGGCGGGCCCGGCGAGGATCTCGACGCTCTTCAAGTTCGCCATGCGTTGTGGCGCCGGGCCGTCCATCCGTGCACTCGGTGCGCGTCCCACCGCGTTCACGAAACTCATCGCAGATCACGGACCGCAGAACGTGTTGCGCAATCTGGCGCAGGCGCAGAGCAGCGGCGCTGCCGACTTCGCCGGCATCCATCTGTTTTGCTTCGGCGGCTATCTGCATACGTGCGCGTGGCTGCATCGTGTCGCCAGCGGCGAGTTCTGCTTGAACAGAACCGGTGGCTTCGACATCAACTAGTGGTGCTCGGGAGCGCGTGATCTTGCGCACTTCACGATTCCGGCGACATTCTCATGGTCGGGCGAACCCGTGCGGTTCGCCCCGGGTAACTCCCGATCAGAAAGTCTTCCTCACCGTCAGCGCCCACGCGAGCAGCGGGGCCGGCGAGCCGGTGATGGCCCCCTGACCGGCCCCGGTCAGGTCGAACTTCGAGTAGAAGTAGTATCTGTTGAGCACGTTCGTGACTTCGAGCGTCGCCTCCAGATTCTTCTTTGCATTGCGCAACGTCAGGTGGGCGTTGGCCACCGTGAAACCGGAGACCCGACCGTAGATGTCTGACGGCGTGCCCGCCCCGGCCCTGAGATTACTGCCGGGCGCCGGACCCTGGTAAGTGACATCGAAGCGCGGCGTCAACGAGCTCACGTTGTTGGACAGATGGAACTCGTACTGGATGCCGGCGTGCGCTTGTTCCTTG
>VBNY01000333.1 GCA_005877705.1 Gammaproteobacteria bacterium | reverse complement strand
AGATCGAGCAGCCGTCCCGGAGTTGCGACCACCAGGTCGCACCCCGCGCGCAGCGACTCGATCTGCGGATTGATACTCACGCCGCCGAAAACCGCGACGGTGCGAACGCCGACATACTTTCCGTACGAGCGCGCGCTCTCGGCCACCTGCGCGGCAAGCTCTCGAGTCGGCGTGAGCACGAGCGCACGCGGCGAGCGGCCGGATGCCTGGCCGAGCTTGTGCAGGATGGGCAGCACGAATGCCGCGGTCTTGCCGGTGCCGGTCTGGGCGCCGGCGAGCACATCGCGGCCCGCAAGCACCGCCGGAATGGCCTGGGATTGAATCGGTGTGGCCGTGGTGTAGCCCTTTTCAGCTACGGCACGCGCCAGCTCGGGCCTGAGCCCGAGATCTGCAAATGACATGAAAAACCTCAAAATCTGTAAGCTCGCACGGCAGCGCCGCTAATCGGCCCCGCGTTGAGCCCAAACGGGCCTCGAGCGGGCTAGGCTGCGGCGGTCAGACGCGAGGGTGGTTGATGGAGAATCGAAGCACGTCGGGAAGGACAGACTGCGAGCGGAACAGGTGCTGACCGCGCACCTTTTATTCAGCCGGCGCACTCTACAGGCTTTGCGCGCGCGCGTCCAATCCGGACAATTGGCTCATGCCGCTCGTCACACTTCTGGACGCCCACCTGGCCTTTGGCGACCGGCCGCTCCTCGACGGCGCGCAGCTGAGCCTGCGGCCCGGAGAACGGCTCGGTTTGATCGGGCGTAACGGCACCGGAAAATCCACCCTGCTGCGGGTGATTGCCGGTGTTGCTCATCTGGATGACGGCGAGCTGCAACGGCGGGACGGGTTGCGTGTTGCCTTCGTCGAGCAGGAGCCCGAGCTTGCGCCAGCGGCCACGCTACGCGAGAGCCTGTTGGCGCGCGCACAGGATGCATTGCACGCCGACGAGCGCGAACGCTGGCGCCTGGAGTCCCGCCTGACGGAATTCCTGCACCGCTTCGAGGTCGAGGACGGCGGAGCGCCCGCGACGATCTCGGGCGGCGAACGCAAGCGCGCGGCGCTGGCGCTCGCGCTCACGTTGCAACCCGACCTCTTGCTGCTCGATGAGCCGACGAACCATCTCGACATTGCCGGCATCGAGCGGCTCGAGGAGCTGCTGCTCAAAGTGCCGGCCGCCGTCGTGATCACCCATGACCGCGCATTTCTCGATCGCGTCACGACGCGCATCATCGAGCTGGATCGGGGCGTGCTGCGCTCGTACCCGGGAAACTTCAGCGCCTACGAAGCGCGCAAGGACCAGGAGCTCAGCTCCGAGGAGACGGCGCGGCGACGCTTCGACAAGTTCTGGCAGCAGGAGGAGGTTTGGATCCGCAAGGGCGTCGAAGCGCGGCGCACCCGCAACGAGGGTCGCGTACAGCGGCTCGAGCGGTTGCGAGTTGAGCGGGCCGCGCGGCGCGAGCGCCTCGGCAACATCAAGCTGAGCCTGGATTCGGGCCAGCGTTCGGGCCAGCTCGTCGCCGAGCTCAGCGAGGTCACGAAGCGCTTCGACGAGCGCACGATCATCGAGCGGCTCTCGATCCGCATCCTGCGGGGCGATCGCATCGGGCTCATCGGCCCGAACGGCGCCGGCAAATCCACCCTCATTCGCGTGATCCTCGGAGCGCTTACCCCGGATGCCGGCACGGTGAAGCTGGGCACGAACGTGCAGGTGGCGTACTTCGACCAGCTGCGCGAGCAGCTCGACCCGCAGGCGACGGTGGCCGAGACGATCAGTCCCGGGTCCGACTGGGTGCAAATCGGCGCCGAGCGCAAGCACGTCATGAGTTATCTCGGGGACTTCCTGTTCCCCGCGCAGCGCGCCCAATCGCCGGTGAAGATGCTCTCCGGCGGCGAGCGCAACCGGCTGCTGCTCGCGCGCCTGTTCGCGCGTCCCGCCAATCTGCTGGTGTTGGATGAGCCGACGAACGATCTCGACATCGAGTCCCTCGAGCTGCTCGAGCAGCAGTTGCAGGACTACCCGGGCACGCTGCTGCTCGTGAGTCACGACCGCCGCTTTCTGGACAACGTCATCACGCAAACCATCGCTGCCGAAGGCAACGGAGTCTGGCGCGAGTACGTTGGCGGCTACAGCGACTGGCTGCAGCAGCGCAGCACAGCCGGCGGCGAGGCGAAGCCGCAAGGCTCGGCACCGGCCAGCCGCCCACCATCGTCCGCGCCGGCCGCCGGCAAGCCGCGTGCGCGCCTGGGCTACAAGGAGCAGCGCGAGCTGGCATCTCTGCCCGAGGAGATCGAGGCGCTCGAGCGCGAACAGGCGCAGCTCACCGCTCGGATGGGGGCTGCGGACTATCACCTCCTGGGCGCGCCGCAGATGCGCCTCGACGGGGCGCGCATGGAGGAGATCGAAGCCCTGCTGCTGGCCAAATTCGCGCGCTGGCTGGCGCTCGAAGAGCGCCGGGGCCGCGGAGCATGAACGCGAGACGCTGTATCATCGCGGAACTCAGGGGCACGCCGGGCTGTCTTCAAGCTTGGGCCTAGGCTCACCTCGATGCACGACAGGGATCTGCATGGCTCA
>VBNY01000332.1 GCA_005877705.1 Gammaproteobacteria bacterium | reverse complement strand
CCCAGGGACTCGTCAGTCGAGCAGTGCGCGATTTTGCTTCTGCGGGTTTGGCGGCTGCGCTTGCTCATCCTGATCCTTCTGCTGTTTACTCGTGTCCGGCGAGCCTTGCGGGACCGGCTGCGCAGCGCCTCCGGTCGATCCCGCCGGACGGGTGACGACGGAGCCGTTATGGTCGGGAAGGTAGAGCGGTCCCTTCTGGCCACACGCCGCCGCGGCCAGAGCCGCGCACGCACCCACAATCCAAGTCAGGTGCTTCATGAATACATCGGCCTGCGGTCACGCAGAGCGAGCCATCCGCGTGCCACTCGGTAGATGATCCAGATTGCCAGCGCCACGAGGCCCAAGACCAGCAGTGGAAATCCGATCAACACGATCATGAGCGGCAGCGATACCATCCAGATGACCACCGCCCACAGCGCCGCGAACCAGAAGGTGCGAATCTGCCAGCGGAAATGCGATTCGAGAAGAGTACCGCGCGTGGCACTGCGGCGCGCATAGTTCATGATCACGGCGACGATCGAGGGGATTCCGCAGACGAAGCTGCCTACCACGGTCGCCACCGTGGTAACACCGATAAGCACCGCGAGGCTGTGCAGGGCATAGATCACGTGGGTGTACGTTGTGAGTGCCTCGTCCACTGGAGGCGCCGCGGTGGCCGCTTGTGGGGTCAGGTTGTCCGCCATAACTTGTGCAACTCCGTCGCCGGCGATCACGCGTTTCGCTGGCGTTCCACGACGGCCATCGTCAGGCGCGAAACGCACACGAGCTTGTCGGACTCGTCGCGGATCTCGATGTGCCACACCTGGCTGCGCTGTCCGATGTGAAAGGGACGTGCGGTCCCGGTCACGATTCCGGACGATACCGGGCGCAAGTGGTTTGCGTTGATCTCCTGGCCGAGGCAGACGTACTTGCTCTGGTCGACGCATAGATTGGCCGCGAGGCTCCCAACGGTCTCTGCGAGGGCGACCGAGGCTCCGCCATGCAGGACTCCCATCGGTTGGTGGGTGTGGGGGTTGACCGGCATGGTGGCGCGCAGGTAGTCGGGACCGACGTCCGTCACTTGGATTCCGATGTGCTCGGCCAAGGTATGGCGTGCCAGCTCACGCAGTTGTTCAGGTGTGGCTTCGGTGCGCCAGATGCTCATGGGCGCCTAGTCTAGCTGCTCGTGTGCCTGCATGCCCCGCCGCGTGGTGCGTCCCGTCTTGTATGCTCAGTGGCACTTTCGCTCGCGTCGGGGTGTAATCGCAATCGGGCTGTCTTACGCGCCCCCTGGAGGCTCTCCTGATGACCGATTTTGCCTTCCCGCCGGCTGCGCTGCCGAGCGTCGCGATCGCCGGCAGCAGCCAATGCTTTCCCGTCCATCGCATCTACTGCATCGGCCGCAACTACGCCGACCATGCGCGGGAAATGGGCGCGGATCCGGAGCGCGGAACCCCGATCTTCTTCAGCAAGCCCGCTGATGCCGTCGTGGCGAATGACGCGGTGATTCCCTATCCGCAGCGAACTTCCAACCTGCATCACGAAGTCGAGCTCGTCGTAGCCATTGGACGTGGCGGCCGTGAGGTACCGCAGGAACGCGTCCTCGATTGCGTCTTCGGTTACGCCGTCGGCATAGACCTGACGCGACGCGATCTGCAGCAGGCCTCGAAGCAGAAAGGTCTGCCGTGGGACACCGGGAAGGGCTTCGACCGCTCCGCTCCCATAGCGGTGATTCGTCCGGCATCACGCGGCCACGTGTCCAAGGGGCGGATCTGGCTCACTGTCAACGGGCAGCAACGGCAGCAGTCGGACGTGAGCGAGATGCTCTGGAAGGTGCCGGAGATCATCGCGGAGTTGTCCGCGTTCTTCGAGCTCGAGCCGGGCGATCTCATTTTCACCGGCACGCCCGCCGGCGTGGGTGCGCTGCAACCGGGCGACCGGCTGGAAAGTGGAGTAGAGGGGTTGGATACGCTTCGCATCACCATCGGTGAGCGATAACTCCGAGCACTGCCGCCATGAAGCTTTACACCTATTTCCGCAGCTCCGCGGCCTACCGCGTCCGGATCGCCCTCAATCTCAAGGGCATAACATACGAGTCACTGCCTGTGGATTTGCGTGCGGACGCGAGTGCGCACCGCAAATCGGCCTACCTTGCGGTCAATCCCCAAGGGCTCATCCCCGCCCTGGAGGATGCCGGTACAACCTTTGTTCAGTCGCTCGCGATCATCGAATACCTCGACGAGACGCATCCCGAACCGCCATTGCTGCCGCGCTCGCCGAGTGACCGTGCACAGGTGCGTGCGATGGCGCTCGTGATCGCATGCGACATTCACCCGCTCAACAACCTGCGCGTGTTGAACTACCTGCGCTCGCCACTGGGCCACGGTGAGGAGGCCGTGAACGCCTGGTATCACCATTGGATCGCGCGAGGCCTGCAGATTCTCGAGGGGGACGCGAAGCGCTTCAGCGGCGACGGGCGACATATGTTCGGCACCTCCGTTACGCTTGCGGACCTGTGCATCGTGCCGCAGATGTATAACGCGCGGCGCTTCAAATGCGACATCGCGCCATATCCGACACTGCGCTCGATCTGCGCGCACCTGGAAACGCTGCCCGTTTTCGCGAAGGCCGCGCCCGAGGCGCAGCCTGATGCGGGGTAACCACCTATGAACCCATCGCCCCCAGGGGGAG
>VBNY01000331.1 GCA_005877705.1 Gammaproteobacteria bacterium | reverse complement strand
CCGCGCACCCGGGCGGCGGCAAAGCATGCGCCCAGGAACGGGTCTTCACCCGCGCCCTCTGCGACCCGGCCCCAGCGTTGGTCGCGGGCCACGTCCACCATGGGCGCGTACGTCCACTGGATACCCTCGCGGGTTGCTTCCAACGCCATCGCACGGGCGCTGCGCTGCGCGAGCTCAGGCTCGAAACTGGCCGCCTCGCCCAATGGAATCGGAAACACGGTGCGCATGCCGTGGATGACATCCGCACCGAACAGCAGAGGAATCCCCAGTCGGCTGTCTTCGACGGCGATGCGCTGCACCTCGCGCCCCGCGGCGGCGCCGACACCGTTGAAGAGCGCGCCGATGCGGCCCGCGCGAATCATGTCGCGCGCCTGCGCCGGCGGCCACGCGAAGGTGTCGGGGTTCACGTCGAACGCGAACGGCCGGATCGAGTCGGCCAGGCAGGTCAGCTGTCCGACTTTCTCCTCGAGCGTCATGCGAGCGATGAGCGCTTCGATATGGCGATCCATAGATGACCCCGCTTCAGGTCGCAGACTCGATGCGGCGGCCCGTCGCCGGATCGAAGAAGTGTAGTCTGTCGGGCGTGAAGGTCAGGCTCACCTGCTCGCCTGGGCCGGGAAGCGCCTGCGGGGGCATGCGCAGCGTCAGCTCGGAGTTGCCGCAGCGGGTGCTCACGAACACTTCATTGCCGACGGGCTCGATGACCTCCAGGTGTGCGTTGAGTCGCGGCTGGCCCGGCGCCGCCTCAGGCGCAGCGGCGAGCCGCAGGTCCTCGGGGCGCAGGCCCACGGTGACTTGCGCGTCGACGAACTGTGCCAGCGCCGAATGGTCGGCGCGCAGCTCGCCAAGCGGGAGCTGCCCGACCTCGAGCGCGAGGCGCCAGCCGTCGTGCCGCAGCAGGCGGCCGCTCAGGAAATTCATGGCAGGGCTGCCGATGAAGCCGGCGACGAACAGGTTGGCGGGCCGCTGGTAGACCCGCATCGGCGCGTCGATCTGCTGAATTTCGCCGTCTTTGAGCACGACAATGCGCTGCCCGAGAGTCATCGCCTCGATCTGGTCGTGAGTCACGTAGATCATGGTGACGGCGAGGCGGCGGTGCAATTTGGCGATCTCGGTGCGCATCGCCAGACGCAGCTTGGCATCCAGATTCGACAGCGGCTCATCCAGCAGAAACACCTGCGGCTGGCGCACGAGTGCCCGGCCGAGCGCGACGCGCTGACGCTGTCCGCCCGAGAGTTGCCGCGGTAGTCTGTGGAGCAGGTCCGCCAGCCCCAGCAGCTCGGCCGACTCGCGCACCCGGCGCTCGATGTCGGCGCGCGGCAGGTTGCGCAGCTGCAAGCTGAAACGCAGGTTGTCAGCCACCGTCATGTGCGGATACAGGGCGTAGCTCTGAAATACCATCGCGATGTCCCGGTCCTTGGGCGAGACGTCGTTGACTATCCGGTCGCCGATGCGCAGCGTGCCCGAGGTGGGAGATTCGAGGCCCGCGATGATGCGCAACAGCGTCGATTTGCCGCACCCGGAGGGCCCGACGAGCACCAGCAGCTCGGCATCGGCCGCTTCGAAAGTCGCCTCCGCCACGGCGACTCGCCCGCCGTCGTAGGCTTTGCGAATCTTGTCGAGCTGCACGCGCGCCATCTTGGGAGCTCTCAGGATGACTACGGCTGGATCGATACCGTGGCTGGAAGCTCGCGGATGCGCAACTCATTGCCGCTCCAGTCGGCGCTCCGGCCGTTGATGAGCGTCCGCCGGGGGGTGCTGTCCCAAGGGGCCGAGAACACGATGCCCCCAGGGGGGATCCGCAGTCCGGGCGCGACCTTGAGCACCACGCGCTCGCCACGCTCAACGAGCGTGAAACTCAACTTGCCGTACTCGGTGCGCAGGTCGTCGATTCCGCTGCCTTCGCCCTGCAACCACGCTCTGGGCAAGCCGGCGGCAATCACCAGCGCACGATCGGACTCTCGCGAGTAGGCGAACAGATCGAGCGTCGAGCGAATGAAGTCCGAGGCGACCCACCCGTGCGGCATGTCGCCGATGAAGCGCGGCTGGCGCGCGTCGCGCCCCACCACCTCCGCCCACTGGTTCCACTCGGCTGGCCGCCGGTCGTTCAGAAAATAATCGAGCAACTGCTGCCCGCGCGCGCGCCAGCCGAGGCGCACGAACGTGCCAACGATGCGTAGCTCATACGGGGTGTAGGCGTCCCATCGCTCGAAGGTGGCCTGCAGCAGCGCCGGCGGCAGCCTTTCCTGCTCGCCGCCGGGTGACAGCGCCACGGTCGTGGACGTTGCGTCGAAATCGCCCAGCTCGGCCGAGCCTGGCACGAAGTGGATCTGGTGCTTCACGACGCTCGCGCGCAGCGAAGCGTACAGGTCGCTCCGGAACTCGTCGCGTTCGGCGCTCAGGCGCCGCGCCGCCTCGGTGTTCCCGAGCGCGGTCGCGATTTCGCGCGCATCCTTGTACCCCCTGAGGGCCCAGAAGTCATCCCAGTACGAATGCATGGGCTTATCCGAGTAGCCTTCGTGGCTGATCGAGGCCGGCAGCAGCCCAAACAGCTCGCGCCGCTCGGGAGCCTCGTTTTGCGCCGTGCGCTCGGACTCGCGCAGCGTCCTCATGTAGCTCACGGCGGCCGCGATGCGCGGCCACAGCTCCTCGAGCAGGGCGCGATCGTGCGTATAGCGTTGCACTTCGGCCGCGAGATAAATCAACTCGCCATGGCTGTCGTTCTCCGCAACCGGGTCGGCGCCGCGGGCATCGACGCAGCAAGGCACCTTGCCGCTGTCGAACTGTCGCGGCGCGTACCAGCGCAGAAACTCCTTGACCACGTCCTCATGTCCCAGGCGCAGCAGCGCGCTCGACATCAGGGCCCCGTCACGAATCCAAGTGCGCCGGTAAGAGCGCGGTCCGGGTTGCAGCGCCGGCCCATCGCGCTCGATGAGAATATGCGCCAGCGCGCTGCGGACGGTGTTGGCGATGCGTGCCTGCGCCTCGGGTACGCGCAGTGTGACGAGGTTCAAGCGCCGCCGCCATTCGTTCGCGGTCTGCGTGTGCTGCGCGGCGAACCAGGCGGGTGTTAGGGCCGCACCGGCAGCGATCTGTGGCGATCCGGGAAGCGGCACGACGAGCCCAAATATGGCGTGCTCGCCCGGCCCAAGATGCACTTGATAGAGGAGGACGCCGGATGCGTAGCCGAAGTCGTCCGCCACGGTCGTTGCGGTGGGCAAGACACGCGCTGCGAGGAGCTCCGGTATCTGACCGCCGTCAAAGCTGACGGCGGCAACTTCGTCGGGGCGCTGCAGCGGAAAGACGCTGCGTTGGCCGTTAACGGCGAATGCGCCGTCGTCCCAGGCGATGCTGCGAATCTGACTCGTGCCGCCGGGAGAGTTCAGGAACTGGGCCGGCGGGTTGACCTG
>VBNY01000330.1 GCA_005877705.1 Gammaproteobacteria bacterium | reverse complement strand
AGCACTCGATTCGAAATGCACTCCGAGCTCGCGCAGGATGTCCTGCGCGTCCGCGAGCACGTCCATGAGGTGCGAGATCGGAGCTCCCTGATAGCCGCCGACGTAGGCCACGCCTGACTGCAGGAGCGCCTTGGTCACGGCGAGGATCCCCTCCCCCCTGAACTCCTCGCCCTCGCCGAGGCGCAGCGACTGCACCTCTTTCGCAAACGAGCGCTCGGCCATGGCTCAACACCTCGTATCAAAAAACGCCAACCGGCACTTAAACAGGCACCAGCGCCAGCACCCGCAGCGGGCTACCGGAACCGTTGACGATCTTCAGCGGCGGTGCGATGACGAGCGCTCCGGTCGGCGGCAACTGATCGAGATTCATCAGGCTCGCCAGGCCGAACTTGTTCGAGCCGTGCATGATCGTGTGGCACGGGAACATCGGCTCGAATCCCGCCGCCTGGCCGGCATCCGTGCCGATGGTCTCGACGCCGACGCCGAGGATATCCCGCTCGCGCGCGAGGAACGGGACACATTGTGGATGGAAGCCCGGCGAATGGGGCCCGTCGGGCCCAATGTTGAGCATCGCCTTGGCGCCGCTGCGCTTCGACCAGTCGGTGCGGACCAACACCCAGGCATGGGCGGGGATGCGGCCGTGGCGCCGCTCCCAGTCCTCCACGACCGCCTGCGTGAGCAGAAAGTCCGGGTCCTCAGTCGTCTGCCGCGCCACATCGATGACGCAGGCCGGCCCGATGAAGCGCTCCACCGGGATATTGTGCGTGGCGTTGTTCGGATAATCCTTGCCGGTGACCCAGTGGACCGGCGCGTCAAAATGGGTGCCGGTATGCTCGCCGCAGGCGAAGTTGTTCCAGTACCAGGCCGGACCGCGCGAGTCATAGCGCGAGATCTCCTCCAGCGAGAACGGCTTCGACGGCCGGAACTGCGGCGGCAGCTGGATCGTCGGCGTCGCCGGCTCGAGCGGCGCGGTCAGGTCCACGACCCGGATGCCGCCCTTGAGGATGGCGCCCATGAGCTGCGCCAGGGTGTGGGCGGCGGCGGCCGTGTGCGGCGATGGGGTGCTCATGTGTCGGGTCCCGGGTGAGATAATTGACACTTGAAGTATTTCCGAATATAACACGTCCGCGGCCATCGCGATACGGGCTTGGAGAGGGGCCCACAGCCATGAAGCGGATCGTGTGCCTCGGCGGCGGGCCCGCCGGACTGTACGCAGCCATCCTGCTGCGCAAGGCGAGGCCGTCCGCGCGCATCGAAGTCTACGAGCGCAACCGCCCGGATGATACGTTCGGCTGGGGCGTGGTGTTCTCCGACCGGACCATGGATAACTTCCGCGCCGCCGAGCCCGAGTCCCACCGGGCGATCACCTCGAGCTTTCACCACTGGGATGACATCGCGATTCACATCCGCGGCCGGCGCTTCGTGAGCGGTGGACACGGCTTCTGCGGCATAGGCCGCAAGCGGCTGCTCAACGTTCTGCAGGAGCGCGCCCGCGAGGTCGGAGTTCAGCAGACGTTCCAGCACGAAGTGGAGGATGAAAGCGCATTCGCCGATGCCGACCTCGTCATTGCCGCAGACGGGGCCAACAGCCGCACGCGCGCCCGCCACGCAGCCGTATTCGAGCCGGACATCGAGGTGCGCAAGTGCCGCTACATCTGGCTCGGCACGACCCGGCCGTTCTCGGCATTCACGTTCGCGTTCGAGCCGACCCGCCACGGTTGGTTTCAGATGCACGCCTATCAGTTCAGCAAGGATCTCTCGACCGTGATCGTGGAGACGCGGGAAGAGACCTGGAAGGCGCACGGTCTGGATCGACTCGAGCCGCCGGAGTCCGTCGCATTCTGCGAGCGGCTGTTCGCCCGGTATCTCGACGGCCACAAGCTGCAGAGCAACGCCGCACACCTGCGCGGCTCCGCCTGGCTCAATTTCGGCCGTGTGCTCACCAAGCGCTGGGAGATGCCGCGCATACCGCACATTTTTCGATCGGCTCCGGCACCAAGCTGGCCATGGAGGATGCGATTGCGCTCACGCGTCTCGCCGTCGGGACCACGGATCTCGAACGTGCGCCCGCCGCGTATCACGAGGAGCGCAGCGTGGAAGTGCTGAAGCTGCAAAGCGCCGCGCGCAACCGCACCGAGTGGTTCGAGAACGTGGCGCGCTACACGCGCCTGCCGCCGGAGCAGTTCGCCTACAGCCTGCTCACCGGCAGTCAGCGCATCGGCCACGAGAATCTGAAGTTGCGCGACCCGCAGTTCGTGGCGACCTACGAGCGCTGGCTCGCTGGCCGAGCCGGCGCACCGGACCCGCGGCCGCCGATGTTCCTGCCGTTCAGGCTTCGCGGGCTCGAGCTCCACAACCGGGTCGTCGTTTCCCCCATGGCGCAGTACTGCGCCACCGACGGTATGCCCGATGATTGGCATCTCGTCCATTACGGTCACCGCGCGCTCGGCGGCGCCGCACTGGTGTACACCGAAATGACCTGTGTGTCCCCGGAGGGACGCATCACGCCCGGATGCACGGGCTTGTGGAATGAAGCGCAGCGGGACGCGTGGCGGCGGATCGTCGAGTTCGTGCACCACCGCTCGCCCGCAAAGATCTGCCTGCAGATCGGCCACTCGGGGCGCAAAGGCTCGACGCAGCTCGGTTGGGAGGAAATGGACCATCCGTTGCCGCAGGGCAACTGGCCGGTCCTCGCGCCCTCCCCCGTGCCGTATCTGGAAGGCCTGAGCCAGGTGCCCGTCGCAATGTCGCGCGCCGACATGGACAGGGTTCGGGACGAGTTCGTGCGCGCCGCGCGTTTTGGGGCACAGGCGGGCTTCGACATGCTCGAGCTGCACATGGCGCATGGCTATCTGCTCGCCTCCTTCCTCCGCGTGCACCATCGGTTGCGCTTCCCGCTCGAGGTGTTGCAGGCAGTGCGCGCCGAGTGGCCGGCCGACAAGCCCATGTCGGCACGGATCTCGGCGACCGATTGGGCGGACGGCGGTCTGAGCGAGGACGATCTGCTCATCATCACCCGCACCTTCCGCGAGGCGGGCCTGGATCTGATCGACGTCTCGACCGGACAAACCGTCCCCTGGCAGCACCCGGTCTACGGACGCATGTGGCAGACACCGTTTGCGGACAAGGTCCGTAACGACATCGGCATTGCCACGATGGCGGTGGGCAACATCTACGAGCCCGATCACGTCAATTCGATCATTGCCGCGGGCCGCGCCGACCTGTGCGCCATCGCGCGCCCGCACCTGGCGAATCCCGCATGGACACTGCAGGCCGCGGCGCGCCTCGGCTATAGCGCGCAGTGGTGGCCGAACCAGTATCTGTCAGGGAAAAGCCAACTCGAGCGCAACTTGCAGCGCGCGGTCAGCGCCGCGGAGCCGGTCTAGAGCATGGACGCCAACCCTGCTGTTCTCGCGGATCGACACGCCGTCGTCACCGGTGGCAGCCGCGGGATCGGCGCCGCGATCGCCGCCGCGCTCGTCGCCGACGGCGCACGCGTGTCGCTTCTCGGACGTGACAGGGCGCGGCTCGAGCAGGTTGCGCGCGAGCTGGGCGGCGAGGATCGGGCAACCGCGGTGACGGTCGATGTGACCGGGTCGGCCTCCGTTCGCGCGGCGTTCACGGCCGCCCGCAGCCGCTTCGGCCCAGTGCACATCCTGATCAACAACGCGGGACAGGCGCTCAGCGCGAAATTCACCGATACGGACGAGGCGCGCTGGAACACCCTGCTCGCCGTGAATCTCACCGGCACCTATTTATGCGCCCGGGAGGTTGTGCCTGACATGCTCCGGCTCGGCTTCGGGCGCATCGTCAACGTGGCAAGCATCGCCGGCTTGCGCGGGGCGTCGTACATCTCAGCGTACGCTGCATCGAAACACGGCGTGATCGGGCTCACTCGCTCGCTGGCGCTGGAGTTCGCCACCAGGAACATCACGGTGAACGCGGTGTGCCCCGGCTACGCGGACACTGACATGGTGCGCGCAGCCATCGCGAACATCTGCGCGAAGACGGGGCGCACCGAGAGCGAGGCGCTGGCAAGCATCCTCGCGACCAATCCGCAACGTCGCCTGATCACGCCTGAAGAGGTCGCGCACACCGTGCGGTGGTTGTGCCGCCCGGGCACTGAAAGCGTGACGGGTCAGAGCATCGTCATTGCCGGAGGCGAAGTAACCTGATGGCGAAGGCGAAGACTTCCCTGAAACTCGCAGCGCCGCCCGTCGATGCGGAGACACGGGCGCACGACGACCATCATGTCTCATTGCGGTTGTGGCTGCGGCTGCTCTCCTGCACCACGCAGATCGAGAACCGGATCCGCCAGAACCTGCAGTCGAAGTTCGACACCACGCTGCCGCGCTTTGACCTCATGGCGCAGCTCGAGCGTGCGCCCCGGGGTCTCAAGATGAGCGAGCTGTCGCAGCGGATGATGGTGACGGGCGGCAACATCACGGGAATCACCGACGGCCTGGAGAAGGAGCGCCTGGTCGTGCGTGAGGTCGATCCGGCGGATCGGCGTGTGTATCGCGTCAAGCTCACCGCCGAAGGCCAGCGGCAGTTCCAGCGGATGGCGGCCGAGCACGAGCAATGGGTCAGCGGGATGTTCGGCTCGCTCGGCCCGGCGCAGAAGAAGCAGCTCGCGGCCCTGCTGGGTGAGCTCAAGATCCATCTGCGCGCACAGGCTGACAGCGAAAGGACCCCCGAATGAGCGCTCCGCAGTTCCAGCCCAAACACTTCAAGTGGCATCAGGAAGAGCGCGTCGGGATCGTCACGCTCGACCGTCCTGAGCGCAAGAATCCCCTGACCTTCGAGTCCTACGCGGAGCTGCGCGATCTGTTTCGCGCGCTCGTGCCGGTGAGCGAGGTGCGTGCCATCGTCATCACGGGAGCCGGCGGCAACTTCTGCTCCGGCGGCGACGTACACGAGATCATCGGACCGCTCACCACGATGAATTTCGAGGGACTGCTGGGCTTTACTCGCATGACGGGCGATCTGGTCAGGGCCATGCGCGACTGTCCGCAGCCGATCGTCGCCGCGGTCGACGGCGTCTGCGCCGGCGCGGGCGCGATCCTCGCAATGGCAGCGGATCTTCGCCTGGGGACGCCGCGTACCAAGACCGCGTTCCTGTTCACGCGGGTGGGTCTCGCAGGCTGCGACATGGGCGCCTGCTCCATCCTGCCGCGGATCATCGGTCATGGCCGTGCGTCCGAGCTGTTGTACACCGGCCGGTCAATGTCAGCCGAGGAAGGACTCGCGTGGGGGTTCTTCAACCGTCTCACCGCACCGGAAGCGGTGCTCGCGGACTCCGTGAGACTTGCTGTCGAGATCGCCAACGGCCCCACCTTCGCGCACGCCGTGACGAAGCGGATGCTGCATACCGAGTGGGCCATGCCCATCGATGTCGCCATCGCCGCGGAGGCGGAAGCGCAGGCTCGCTGCATGCAGACCGAGGACTTTCGGCGCGCGTATCGCGCGTTCGTCGCGAA
>VBNY01000413.1 GCA_005877705.1 Gammaproteobacteria bacterium | reverse complement strand
CTCATCGAGCGCCTCCTCGACCTGCTCGAGCAACAGCTCGCGCAGCGCCGCCGTATCCGGCCCATCGTCCAGCGAAGGCAGCAGATCCTCGAGCCCGTTGACCTCATCCGCGTCCTGAGCGGCGAGCGGCTGATCCGCCAGCAGCTCAGGTCTTCTCTTGCGGAACCGGTCGATGATGCGGTTGCGCGCCACCCGCATCAGCCACGCACCCGCCTGCTCCACCGGCTGCATCAGACGATAAGCGGCGACGAGTTCGTAGAAGGCTTCCTGCAACAGGTCCTCGGCTTCGGCGGCATCCAGCACGCGGCTGCGGATGAAGGCCAGCAGGCGAGCGCGCTCACGCCGTACCGCGGCGGAGATCTCGCGATCCTGTGCGGAAGTTCTCAAGCGATCGCTGAGCGCAGCATCCATCTAGATACGCAGACGGTTCGGGAGCGCGGATATTGTGAACGGCTGCGATAGACAGGCTTCAGATCCCCTTCAGCCCATCTTACCCTCTGCGAGATCCGCGCGGCGGCTGCCGCTCGCCTCCCCCAACGGCCCGAAGCTCCAGATGAGAACGGGTAACACGAGGAGGTTCAGGACCGTCGAAGTCGCCAGCCCACCCAGAATGACGCTGGCCATCGGCCCCTGCACTTCGCGCCCGGCTTCGCCGCTGCCCGCCGCGAGCGGCAGCAGACCTAACGCGGTGACGAGCGCCGTCATCAGAATCGGCACCAGTCGCTCGCGCGCACCCCGCAGGACCGTGGCGAGCGACCACGGCGCTCCCTCGACCGAGATGAGATGCTCGACATGGGCAATGAGCAGGATCGCATTGCGCGCAGCGATCCCGAACAGGGTCACGAACCCCACGAGCGAGCCGATCGAGAGCGTCGCGCCGGTCATCGCGACGGCGAGCACGCCGCCCACGAGAGCAAAGGGCGTAGTCGCCAGTATCAGCGCCACGCTGCGCGCGTCGCCGAACGCCACCGCCAGCAGCAGGACGATCCCGAGAGCGGCAATTGCCGAATGCAGCAGCAGCTCGTGGCGCGCCTGCGCCGCGCCTTGCGCCGCTCCAACGTATTCGAGATACACCGTCTGCGGCAGCTTCACTTGCCGCTGGATCGCCTCCCGCGCCGCCGTCACGAATCCCGCGATATCCGTCGTCTGCGGGTTCACGGTGACGACCTGCCGGCGGCGCGCACCGTCATGGATGATGCTGGTGCGGCCTTCCGTCAAGGTTATCTTTGCCAGATCGTGCAACGGCACGGTGACACCGGAGGCGGCCCGAATCGGCAGCCCGCCGATCGCTTCGGGGTCCACGCGCTCGGTCTCCGGCAGCCGCACGACCAGGTTGACGATCTTGTTCGCGTCGTACACCTGGGCGGCAACCGCTCCCTGGTATGCGGTCTCGATCGTGTCGAGCAGATCGGAGGCGGTAAACCCGTACTGATCCAGCCCCTCGGGCCGCAGCTCGACGCGCAGAAACGGCGCGCCGGAGGGCGCCTTGACCTGCACATCCCTGGCCCCCGGCACGGTGCGCACGACGCTCGCAATCTGGTCCGCCACCCGATCCAGCTCGTCAAGATCGGCACCGAAGATGTTGATCGCCACGAGCGCGGTCTCGCCCGAGAGCGACTCGCTGAGCCGGTCCGCGAGAAATGTCAGTACCTCGGCCTGCAGGTTCGGATAGTGCGTGATCACATCGCGTATGGCCGCTTGCGTCTGCTCCTCGGCGCCCCCCGCCATGCGCTTGAGCTCGACGTGGAACTCGCTGCGGTTCGGTTCCCACGTGTCCTCACCCGATTCGGCACGACCGATGGTCTGCTCGACGGTGAGGATTCCAGGGATGGCGAGCAAGTCGCGCGACAGCCGCGCGCCGGTCGCCTTCATCGCCTCGAGAGAAGTGCCGTGCGGCGACGACCTGCACGACAAAGTGTCCTTCGCGAAACGGCGGCATCAGCTCGCTGCCGAAGAACGGCAGCGCGGCCGCGGCGAGCACTGTCAGGATGGCGGATGCCGCGATGACCAGCCGGGGGAACTCACACCAACGATGCAGCAGGCGCTCGTGAACCGCCTTGAGCGCGAGCAGCCACTGCGGTTCGGCGTGCGGCTCCGTGCGCGTCAGCAACAGCAGCGCGGCCGCCGGGGTGACGGTCAACGCGACGACGAGCGATGCGAGTGTCGCGAGGCTGAACGATGCGGCGAGCGGCCCGAAGAAGCTGCCCTGCAACCCTGACAGCATCAGCATCGGCGCGAGCACCAGGACCACTACGAACGTTGCATAAACGACCGGAGCCCGCACCTCCACCGAAGCATAGTGGATGATCTCGCGCGCCCGCTCCCCGGTGCCG
>VBNY01000412.1 GCA_005877705.1 Gammaproteobacteria bacterium | reverse complement strand
GTTGCTGGCGGCAACCTCCGACGGGTAGTTGGTTTCCGGCAGATGACTGGAGCTGGCTTGCACCGGCGCGTCTTCGAAAATGCGCAGCCGCGGGATATCTGCGGCGCGCAGCGCCTCGAGCTCCCGGTCATCCAGGGCGGCGCCCACTGCGCGGATAATGGAAAGCTCGCCGGTCACCACGCCACCGACGTGCATGACGGCGCTGCGTGCGACTTCGACGCTTTCGGCCTGCACGATGTAATCCTGACGCACGCCCGCCTGCACGACCGGGGGAGGCGGTGTCGCGCGCGCAGGGGCCGCCGCAGGCGCGACCGGCATTGGAGTTACCGGCCGAGGTACAACAGTCACGAGCGACGGCGACGGCGCGTTGCTTCGGAGCATCAGCGCCAACGAGGCAAGAAAGACACCAGCGGCGCACGCTGCAAGCAGCCAGCGCCTAGACCAGCTTTTCGTTGTCATGAATGCGTTCCCAGTTCTTTATATTGCGGAGTATTCACTCCGGTCGTCGTTTTACAGGAACGCTGAGTCGCCAAACAGTGACAGCCGCAGTGTCGCAGGCGCAAAACGTGTGACGCGCTTCGCAATGCGCGTGATTGTCGCGGATATGTCAATTACGGCTTTACGATGTCTGTTGTCAGGCTGACATAACCGACAACACGCTGGAGGAGAACCGCAGCGCACCGGCAGATTGCTGCGAAGGACTTAGGCGCGGGGATTCAGCGCGGTGTCGCGATGCGCGCGGCAAGCCGCACGCCAAGGCGGCGCGAGCCCCAGACGCCGGGCGGCCCGGTGAACACTCCGGGAATCTGGGTACCGCACCTGATGCAGGCGCCCGCGTCCGTGAGGTGCCACTCCCCGAGTTTGTACCAGTCGCGCTCGATCAGGCGGGCGTGGCAGCGAGGGCAGTAGGTGCTGCCGCCTTTGCTATCGTGCACGTTACCCGTGTAGACGTAGTGCAGGCCGTTGGCGAGTGCGATGTGCCGGGCGCGGGTGAGTGTCGCCGGCGGTGTCGGCGGTTTGTCGAGCATCTTCCAGTCCGGGTGAAACGCCGTGAAGTGCAGCGGTACATCGAGGCCGAGCTTGTCGGCGATCCAGCGCGTCATCTGATCGAGCTCACCGTCTGAGTCGTTCTCCCCCGGTATGAGCAGCGTCGTGATCTCGAACCACACCTGGGTCTCGCGTTTCAGATACTCGAGTGTCTCGAGCACGGGCCCGAGGGCACCGCCGCAAATCTTGTAATAAAAGCGATCGGTGAACGCCTTGAGATCGACGTTCGCGGCGTCCATGTGCCTGTAAAACTCGGCGCGCGGCTCCGCGCACATGTAGCCCGCCGTCACGGCGACACTTCTGATACCACGTGCGCGGCATGCTTGAGCGGCGTCGATCGCGTACTCCATGAACACGACGGGATCGTTGTAAGTGAACGCGATACTCGCGCAGTCGAGCCTTTCGGCGGCATCAGCCAGAGCCTCCGGGCTCGCGCTGTCGGCGAGCGTGTCCATCTCGCGCGACTTCGACATATCCCAATTTTGGCAGTTCGATACGGCCACAAACGGAGCGAGGTAAGAGTGGTCTGGATCATCGACTTCGAGGTTGTAGACCGTTCCTTCGTATGGGATTCGCTCGATCCGCCGCAGCGGCACGAGGAACTTCTCACCCGCGTCCCGCCAGGCGGTCCGTTCCGAATCGGATGGCGCTTGTCGCTTCGGAATGACCAGACATTGGTCGGTCGAGAGCTGCCCTGCCTCGATCCCTCGAACGTCCCCTAGATTCGAACGATGAGCGGCGAAGATCTTGTGGTTCGGCGTGAGCAGGATCGGCGGGCAACAGCTCGCTTTGAGCGATAGCAGCTCGCCCGAATACGGATGCGCGAAAACCTTTGTCACCCGCACTTCCTCTGCGCTGCGGCTCCACACCTTCAGTAGTTCCGGAAAACCGATCTGGCCGTCGTGATGAGAGACTCGCTCTGCGCACTGCTCGAACAGGTCGGCAATGCGCCTCATCCCATGTGTGGTCGCAACCAGCGTGTCAGGATGGAAACAGAACTTGCAGGCTAAATTGCATCCGGCCGTGCCGAAGGACAGCACGCTCGTGCCCGGCAGGAAGTGGTTGAGCGGCTTCTTCTCGATGGGGTCGACGCAAAAGCCGCTCGAGCGGCCGTAGCTGAACAGCTTGATGCGGCCTGCCTCGGCGCCCCGTACGAAGCACAGGCCGCGTTGGCCGTCGCGCAGCTTGCAGGCGCGGGGACACACGTCGCATTGGACGCGGCCATCGTCGAGCACGTGCCAGAAGCGTGTGTCGACGATCGAGCCTTCTGGAGGCCGAACCGCCGCGCGTTCAGTCTCTTCGCTCATGCCGCTGACTCCTCGCCCATGTCGCTAATTGTGCTCTTTTTCGAATGGATCGATACTCTGTCGCATGCGCCGCGCAATGCAGGTTGCTGGCATTCGTCCCCCGGCTGTCGCCGGCACGTTTTATCCGGAGGACCCGCAGACGTTGCGTTCGATGCTGAGCGACTGCTTAGCTCGAGCGGTAAGACCAGCGGCCGCCCCGAGCGCCACGGGGCGGGCACCCCCTGGCCGCAACGCCATGCCCAAGGCCTTGATTTCCCCACACGCCGGCTATGTCTACTCAGGCCCCGTAGCCGCTTCGGCCTACAGTGCTCTCGGTCCGGTCGCGCAGGGGATAAAA
>VBNY01000411.1 GCA_005877705.1 Gammaproteobacteria bacterium | reverse complement strand
GCGGTCCCGTCGGTGCTGATCGGTCTGCTGACCGTCAGCTCGGTGCTGTTCGGCGACTACTTCGGCGACTCGATCCGCGTGCTCGAGCCCAACAACGTCGTCGCCGAGATCGGGCGGCAGTTGCGCGGTCCGCTCCACTTCGCCTTGCATGGCCTGGTGGCGGCGCCGTTCTGGCTCGCGCTCGCCGGGGCCGTGACCGCCTGGGTGTTCTTCCTGCGCCAGCCGGCGCTCGCGGATTGGGCCGCGCGCTCACTGGGATGGCTGCGCACGCTGCTGGTCGAGAAGTACTACTTCGACTGGTTCAACGAGAAAGTCATCGCCGCGCTGACGCGGCTCATCGGCGTCGGGCTGTGGAAGGGCGGCGATGAGGGATTGATCGACGGGGCGATGGTCAACGGCACGGCGGCCACGATCGGCTGGTTCGGCAGCGTCGTACGGCGCGTGCAGAGCGGCTATCTGTACTCGTACGCATTCTGGATGGTGATCGGCCTCGCGGTGCTGCTGGGCTGGTTCCTCCTGCGATTGTAAGCCCCGGCGGTCGGCGCAATGCACGCTCTGTTATCCGTCATCATCTGGCTGCCCATCGCCGCGGGAGTGCTGGTGCTGCTGCTCGGCGAACGCAACATCGTCGCGGGACGCTGGCTTGCGCTGCTGGCATCGATTGCAACACTGCTGGCCTCGCTGCCGCTGATCGCTCACTTCGACACGAGCACGGCGGCGTTCCAGTTCATCGAGAGGCTGCCGTGGATTGCGCGCTTCGATGCCTACTATGCCCTTGGAGTGGACGGCATCTCGCTGCCGCTCGTGCTGCTCACGGCGTTCATGACGATCCTGGTCGTCATCGCCGGCTGGACCGTCATCGAGAGCCGCGCGGCGCAGTATTTCGCGGCCTTTCTGATCATGGAAGGACTGATGATCGGGGTGTTCTGTGCGACCGATGCGCTGCTGTTCTACTTCTTCTGGGAGGCGATGCTGATCCCGATGTTTCTCATCATCGGGATCTGGGGTGGTCCGCGGCGGGTGTACGCGACGATCAAGTTCTTCCTGTACACGTTTCTCGGCTCGGTATTCATGCTGGCCGCGCTCATCTACATGTACGTGAAGGCGGGCAGCTACTCGATTGCGAGCTTTCAGACGCTGCCGCTCACGCTGCTCGAGCAGCGCTGGATCTTCGTCGCGTTCCTGCTGGCTTTCGCAGTGAAGGTGCCGATGTGGCCGGTGCATACGTGGTTGCCGGATGCGCACGTCGAGGCGCCCACCGGCGGCTCGGTCATTCTGGCGGCGATCATGCTCAAGATGGGCGGCTACGGCTTCCTGCGCTTTAGCTTGCCGATCGCGCCCGATGCGAGCCGCGAGCTCGATCTACTGATCATCGCGCTGTCGCTGATTGCAGTGGTGTACATCGGGTTCGTCGCCCTCGTGCAGCAGGACATGAAGAAGCTCATCGCGTACTCCTCGATCGCGCACATGGGGTTCGTGACGCTCGGCGCTTTCGTCGTGTACGAGATCGTGAGGGGCACGGGGGGCGTGCAGGGCGCCGGCATGGGCCTCGATGGGGCGCTGGTGCAGATGGTGTCCCATGGCCTGGTCTCCGGAGCGCTGTTCCTGTGCGTCGGTGTGTTGTACGACCGGGTGCACAGCCGGCAGATCGCCGACTACGGCGGCGTGATCAACACGATGCCGGTGTTCGCCGCCTTCATGGTGCTGTTTGCGCTGGCCAACACCGGGTTGCCCGGCACGTCGGGCTTCGTCGGCGAGTTCCTCGTGATCCTCGCGAGCTTCAAGGCGAGCTTCTGGTATGCGCTGCTCGCGGGCACGACGCTGGTGCTCGGCGCCGCCTACACCCTGTGGCTCGTCAAGCGCGTGGTGTTCGGGCCGGTCGGCAACGATCGCGTGGCGGCGCTGCAGGACCTGAACGGCCGCGAATTCATCGTGCTGGCCGCGCTGGCGCTCGCCGTGCTGCTGCTCGGCGTGTGGCCGGCTCCGCTTTTGAAGATCATGCAGCCCTCGATCCAGCACCTGGTCGATCAGGCGATCGCCAGCAAGATTCCGCTGTGAAAGCGGCGAGCCACCGATACATGAGACGATCATGACCTGGTCCAGCGTTGCCCCCGCCATCGCGGAGATCTATCTCGTTGCGGCGATCTGCGTGATCCTGCTCGTCGATGTGTTTGCCGGCGAGAAACGCCCGGGGCTGACCTCCACCCTGACGCTCCTCGCGCTTGCCATCGGCGCAGCGCTCACCGTGCGCTACGCTCATGTCACGCAGCGTGTGGTGCTCTTCAACGGCATGTATGTGGCTGATGAGCTCGGCTATGTGCTGCAGCTGGCCGGCTTCCTGTTGGTTGCGGTCGCGCTGCTTTATTCGCGCGCCTATCTGCACAACCGCAACATCCTGCGCGGCGAATATTACGTGCTGGCGCTGACCGCGCTGCTCGGCATCTTCGTGCTCGTTTCCGCCAACAGCCTGGTGACCGTGTACCTCGGGGTCGAGCTGCTGGCGCTGTCGGTCTACGCCATGGTGGCGTTCGACCGCGACTCCGGCGTTGCGGCCGAGTCGGCCATGAAGTACTTCGTGCTGGGCGCCATCGCCTCGGGCGCGCTGCTGTACGGCATGTCGCTGATCTACGGGCTCACCGGCACGCTGGATCTGGAGCACATCGCCACGCGGCTGCACTCGCCGTCGAACTCGGG
>VBNY01000410.1 GCA_005877705.1 Gammaproteobacteria bacterium | reverse complement strand
CGCAGGCGCTCCTCGGGCGACATGCCCGAGTGCGAGGTCGTCGCGGGCCGCGTCAGCAGTGTATGCACGCCGCCCAGGCTCGGAGCGATGATCGGAATGGTGGTGCTGCGCATGAAGTCATCCGCCCGCTGCGCATCGCCACGCAGCTCGAAACTCAGCACTCCCCCGCACCCGGCGAACAGTTTACGTGCGCGCTCGTGCCGCGGATGCGTCTCGAGCCCGGGGTAGTTCACGCGCGCCACCGCCGGGTGAGACTGCAGGAACTGCGCAATGCGCAGTGCGCTCTGGTTCTGATGGCGCACCCTGAGCGCGAGCGTCTTGAGTCCGCGATTGAGCAGAAACACCGCGTGCGGGTCCATCGAGCCGCCGAGGTGATTCAGGCGATGCGTGATCCGCTCGATCTGCTGCGCGCTACCTGCGACGGCGCCGCCGACGATGTCCGCGTGCCCGTTCAGATACTTCGTTGCGCTATGGATCGCGAGATCGAATCCCGCCTCGAGCGGCCGGAAGTTGACCGGAGTCGCAAACGTGTTGTCGATGATCGAGACGAGGCCGTGCCGGCGCGCGAACGCGGCGACCGCGGCGAGATCGGCGACCTCGAGCAGCGGATTGGTCATGGCTTCGACGTAAATGGCGCGCGTGCTCGGGCGCAGCGCCGCGCGCCACGAGTCCGGATCGTCGCCATCGACGAACTCGACCGCGAGGCCGAGCCTCGCGAAATCGTTGGTCAGCAGCGCGTGCGTGCCGCCGTACAGACAATTCTGCGCCAGCACGTGATCGCCCGCCGACAGCAGAGTCAACAAGGTGGTGGCAATTGCCGCCATGCCGCTGGCGGTCACGAGCGCGGCTTCGGCGCCTTCCAGGGCGGCCAGCTTGGCATGCAGCGCGAGGTGGTTCGGTGTGTTGTTCAGGCGGATGTATTTCAGATCGTGATAGCTCGTCTCGCCCGCGTACTCGAACATTGCCGACTGAAAGATCGGCATCTCGACCGCTCCGGCGATGCGCGGCCGCGGCTCACCCGCGTGGATCAGCTGGGTTTCGATCCGCTTGTAGTTCATGGATCTGTCTCCGTGCGCGCGCGATGCGCTCACTGTACTGCCATCTGCTGCCGCGGGCGCAGATACACGCTCGCCGACGCTGCTGTCACTGTATCGCCGCACGACCGATACACATGATATCTTGCTGATTCGCCTGCATGACCCACGGCGTGCGTATGCTCAGATCCACCGAGCGGTTCTCGAGCCGCGTCGAGAACTACATCAAATATCGACCCGGTTATCCGGCGGCCGTGCTGGAACTGCTGCAGGCGCAATGCGCTCTGGCCCCAGGCTCGATCGTCGCTGACGTGGGTGCCGGCACGGGGATCCTGACCGCGCTGCTGCTCAAGAGCGGGGCTGCAGTGGTTGCGGTTGAGCCCAATCGCGAGATGCGCGCGGCCGCCGAGAGGCTGCTGAGCGGCGACGGCCGCTTTCGAAGCGTTGCCGGTACGGCGGAAGCAACGACGCTGCCGGCCGGAAGTGTTGCGCTCGTGGTGGCTGGCCAGGCGTTTCACTGGTTCGATGTGCAGAGGGCGCGCGCCGAGTTCATTCGAGTGCTCAAACCCGGCGGCTGCGTGGCGCTGATCTCGAACGAGCAACCGCCCGAGCCCACGCCGCTTCTGGCGGACTACGAGGCGCTGCTGCGGCGCCATGCCGCCGAATACGATGAGATCAGCAGCCTGCGGGTCGATGAGACCCGGATCCGCGAGTTCTTCGGCGGCCGGTGCGAGCTCACGACGTTCCCGAATCAGCAGATCTTCGAGTTCGCGGGACTCGAGGGACGGCTGCTGTCTTCTTCCTACGCTCCCGAACCGGGGCACCCGCAGCACGAACCGATGCTCGCGGGATTGAAGGAGGTGTTCGAGCGCCACCAGCGCGCCGGCCAGGTCGTGTTCCCCTATCAGACGCTGGTGTATTGGGGACGGCTCGAGCAGCGCTGAGCTTGGCTGCGCGCCGCTCTCTCCAATGAGGGAGGAATTTCTGTACCCAAGTTGGGTACCGCGCTGACTCTTGCGCTTGCTGGTCCGGCACCCATCCTAAGGAGTAGTTTTCTTTGCAGGCGCGCGCGGGACGCGCGACGAGGTGCGGATATGGACGGCAAGCCGGCACACAAGGCCGAGGGTGCGACGTGGGTAGTGATCGTGGCGACCGCCGCAGAGCCGGCCTCGCCGCGCCTGGGCGTGCCAGCACCGTACGCGTTGGCGGACACGGACCGGGATTCGCCCCTGCAGCGAGCGCTGCACCAGGCGGCGAAGTTGGCGCCTCGGGAACGTATCTGTGTCGTGGCGGCGGCGGAGCAGCGTGAACGCTGGCGCCGCCCGCTGTGGTTTCTGCCGGCCTCGAATGTCGTCGTACAGCCCGAGGGCGCAGACATTGAGCAGGGCATCTCCGAGACCATACAGAAAATTGTGCGGCGCGATGGCGCCGCCAAGGTTGTGCTTCTGTCTGCGAGCGGCGCGCATCCGGCGCGGTATGGGCAACAACACAGGCTCGCCTCTGCAGAG
>VBNY01000203.1 GCA_005877705.1 Gammaproteobacteria bacterium | reverse complement strand
CCGCCGAAATAGTTGACGACGACGCGGTCCGTGGGCAGGCGACTGAACGAGGCAGGGATATTGTTGATGTAGCCGCCGCGGGTGTCATTGTAGATGACGCCGCGTACGGCCAGCTTGTCCTGGATCAGCGGCAGATTGATCGTTGCATCGATGTTGCTGCTCGGATCGCCGTGCGCGGTGCTCGCGTAGCCGCCGTTGACATTGCCATCAGTCACATTCAGCTTCGGCTTGTTGGTGATATAGCGCAGCACGCCTGCCTCGGCGCCGGCGCCAAACAGCGTCCCCTGAGGGCCCTCCAAGACCTCGATGCGCTCGAGATCCGCGGCGTAGATGTCCAGGTTGCGGCCGGGCAGTTGGCCGGACTGATCGTCCAGATAGACCGCGACGTTCGGGAACGGGCCTACGACGCCGGATCCCTGAATGGCCCCTCCGGGGGTCGCGAGACCGCGCATGTAGACGTTGCTCTGCCCCGGCCCGAGGCTGCTCGTGGTCACATTCGGCATATATTTGACGGCGTCGTCGAACGTCGTCACGTGCAGCTGGCTCAGAACTTCAGGGGTGAAGGCCTGCACGGTGATCGGCACATTCTGGATGCTCTCGGAGCGGCGCTCCGCCGTGACGATGACTTCCTGCAGCGCTCCCGAGGCCGCCGTCTCCGATTCGGTCTCCGCCGCATAGACAGCCTGCGCGGCGTGCGCGCTCAGGATGGCCGCGACCGCTCGTGACAGCTTGGTGTGTGCTTTCATGCGGATCTGTTCCTCCCAGAATTCTCTGCGTGGCGCGCCTGCGACACGCGCTGCGTCGGCAGACGTCCGTTCGTCTGCGACCCAGACTTTCACCATTGGACCCAGGGCCACAGCGGAGAAATTCAACAGGATTGTCGGTAAAAGGCATTGACATTTCTGCGGCGCGACGGGAGCAATCTGCGCAAATGCGACATGCTCCACGGAGTGACGCTCGGTCTTGGTGCATCTAGCGGCCAAGGCAGCCCGCAGTCGGATCGAGGCGCGTCACGGCCGCGAACAGCAGATTGCGAAAGTCCACATCCGTTCGCTGTGGCGTCGTGTTGCCCCGCGGATCGATCTGCGTCAGCAACACCCCGACGATCCCGGTCCGTGGGCTCACGACCCAGTGGGTGTCAAGAAAGCCGCCCCACGAGTAGTCGCCGGCGCAGCCGGCCTGGGGCGCGCTCTTGGCGTCGATCTCCACGCCGACCCCGAGGCCATACCCGAGGCCCCTCGAGTTCGCGCCCCAATATTTGAACAGCGCATCGTCGGGCACGTGGTTTGCCGTCATGAGCGCCACGGTGACCGGCGAGAGGTACTCGCGGCCATCGAGGCTGCCGCCATTGGCGAGCATTTGAGCGAACCGCAGGTAGTCGCCGGCTGTCGACACGAGGCCCGCGCCGCCCGAGGGCCATCTCGCGGGATCGGTTGGCGCCTGGAACAACTCGAGATCGCTGCGCTCGAGGTCCCCCGCCGGATTGTGCTTGTACACCGTCGCGAGCAGCCCGGCGTCCGCGTCCGGGATCACGAAGCCGGTCGCGCGCAGGCCCAGTGGATCGAACAGCCGCTCCTTTAGGAAACGGTCGAAGGGCCTGCCCGAGACGACCTCCACGAGCCTGCCGAGCACGTCGTCGGCGAAACTGTAGCGCCATTCGTCACCTGGCTGGGCGTACAGCGGCAGGCTCGCGATCGTGCGGACCTTGTCCGCGAGTGAGCCGGGAGCGCCGAGCTTCAGTGCCGCATAGGCTTTGGTCAGCGGGGAGGCAGGATCGTAGGCCGGTCCGTAGCCCAGACCGCTTGTATGAGTCAGCAGGTGGCGGATCGTGATCGGCCGTTTCGCGGGCTCGCCTGTCAGATTGCCGTGCTCGTCGACGCCGGTGAATACGCGCGCGTCCGCGAATTCAGGCAGGAAGCGTGACACGGGGTCGTCGAGTTGAAAACGTCCCTCCTCGTACAGCATCAGCACGGCGACGGACGTGACCGGCTTCGTCATGCTGGCGAGGCGAAATCGCGTGTCGAGCGTCATCGGCCGCTGGCGCTCGCGATCGCGCATGCCGACCGCGGTCGAGTACACGAGCTTGCCGTGGCGGGCAACCATCAGCACGTAGCCGGCGGCGCTGCGCTTCGCGACCTCTGCGCGAAAATGATCCGCCATACGCTCCAGGCGCCCGGCCGACAGGCCGACCGCAGCGGGTGTCGCACGTGGCAAGACCGACAGTGCCGAGCCTGCATCGCTCGCGAAGGCAACGGGCGCGCAAACGAGCAGAACAGTGTTCAGGACACTCCTCAGGTGCTTCATCAACTCCCCCGCGCGTGCGCGCGCCGCGCTCGCAAGTACGCCGTTGCTTGGTGATTCTAAAGTGGCGCCAATGCGTAGCTGGCGACATCGATACCCAATGTTTTTTCGACAATCGGATACACCGACGGGTCGCTGACGCTGGAAGAGAGCGGTAAATGCTGCTTCGCTACGCGCAGTACATGCACGTCCATTCCGACCTCGAGACGCCCGGCGCTGACCGGAGCGCCCTCGGTCGACAAAGTCGTGATGACGTCGGGGTAGGTTGCCAGACGCGAGCGCGCGCCATCCACCGCCATGTACTCATTCATGACGTGAACTACCGCTTGCTCCGTGCCGCCGTCGATCCGGATCTGTCCAACATCGAACGCCGTGGAGGCGGTGTACTGCAGCGTCTTGCCGACCACACGACCGGAAAGAATGATCTCGCCGTGCAGGTGAGCGCAGATCGCCTCAATCGTGGCGCGACCTCCGCGACCTTCGGCGTCCTGAACCGCGCGACCGAGCGCCAGGGCCAGACTGATTCCGCCCAAGGCTGCGTGCTGGCGCACGTAGCCCGCGGCTACCGGGTTGCGGCAGCTGGCGATGAATCCGCCCGCGGCGTCCGCCGCCGCGCGCAGGATCGGGGACACCTTGGCGGTCGCTCCGCGGAACGTCGCTTCGAGATAGGCATTGCGCCTGCGATTACCGCCAGCCACTGTCTGGATCGTAGGTTCTGGACGCCCCGCGAGACCGATGGAGCCCATATCGCCGGTGGGATGCGCACGCACGTCACCGACTGCATCGATAACCTTCACACCGAGCACGGCGGCAGGCAGCCAGGCGTTGACCGTGCTGGACATGCCGTTCTGTCCAATCATCAGGCCATATAAAGGAGCGCCGAGAGCCTCCTGCAGCAGACGCGCGGCGGTGACATAGTCCATTCCGAGCATCTGCCAATCCGTCAGGCCGGCGGGCGCGCCGATCGCGGCAGCCGTGGCGATCCAGGCGCTGTCAGCGACTTCCTCCAGAGTGACCAACTCGGGGCGACCGATCGTCACCGCGAGGTTCCCGAGCTCGCGCCCGTGCTCCCGCCCGCCGCCGCCACCGCAGGCGAGAACCGAACCGCCCTGCACCGCAAACTCAACATCCGCAGCTGTCAGTACGCGCCCCACCGCTCAAGCCTCCCCGCTCGCCGGATCGCTCTGCGCGTCGAAGCGCCGCACGGCACTGAAGAGCGCCGCGACGCCTTTCCCCAAGGCCGCCGGCGCAGTCCATTCCTGCGCGCAGTGGCTCAGGCCATCGCGGCTGGGCACGAAGATCATCGCGGCGGGAGCCACGCGGGCCAGGAACGCGGCATCGTGCCCTGCGCCACTGACGATGTCCCGCTGCTCCAGGCCGAGCTCACGCGCGGCCGCGCGCAGCTGGGCTGCCAGGGCCGGCGCGCATGTCGCAGGCTCACTCGCCGACAGCACCCGACATTCGCTCATGCGCACTTTGTTCGCAGCGGCAGCGTCCTGCGCGAGCGCCCGGATCCGATCGGTCCATGCGCCGAGCGCTGCCGAGTCATCACTGCGCAGGTCAACCGTCAGCTTCGCCTCGCCGGGCACCACGTTCGGAGCATTCGGCGCGATGTGGATTTCGCCCACCGTGGCAATCACGAACGGTTGCGACTCCCGCACCTCCTCGAGCTGCTGTCGCAAGTCGATCGCGAAGCGTGCCGCGGCGAGCAGCGCATCCTGTCGCAACCCGAGCGGGGTCGTGCCGGCATGCGCAGCCTGTCCGGCAAACGTCACTGCGAGGCGTCGAATGCCGACAATGTGCGTGACGATTCCGACATCGCGCCTCTCTTGCTCGAGCACGGGTCCCTGCTCGATATGCAGCTCGAAGAATGCCGCGATGTCGCCTCTTACGGCGGCCTTATGCTGAGCGGGGCTGGCGCCGACCGCGGTCAAACCCTCGCGCAGGCTGACCCCCGCGGCATTCGTTCGTTTGAGCATGTCTTCATCGAGCGCGCCGCTCATCCCGCGACTGCCGATGCAGGACAGTCCGAACTCGTTCGGCTCCTCGGCGAGAAAGTCCACGATCTCCAGCGTGTGCCGCAATCGCGCCGCGCCGTCCTGCAGCGCTGCGGCGACCTCCAGACCGGCGATCACGCCCGCGATGCCGTCGAAGCGCCCGCCCCCGGCAACCGTGTCGCTGTGCGAGCCGATCATGATCGTGCGCGGCAGCGGCTCGGAGCCTGGCAGACGCCCGATCAGATTGCCCGCCGCGTCAATCGATGTCAGCAGCCCGAGCTCGCGCATCCGGCCGGCCAGCCATTGCCGTCCTTGCGCGTGGCGCTCGGAAAACGCGCGCCGCGTCCACGGCTGTTCCGGATCTGTCAGCTCTGCCAGCTGCATCAGCCAGCCCCAGCAGCGCGACTCGTCGATGCCGCCCCCGCCCACGCCTAAAGCCCCGACGCCGCCGGCGACGTGGCAAGGGGTCGCACAAAGCGGCCCGTCCCCGGCGATGCGTGGATCCTCGTGCCATCGAATACCAGCTCACCGCGCAGGTAGGTCGCCTGGACTTTGTAGGGGAGCCGTACGCCGGTGTAGGGGCTCCAACGAGCGGCGTTGTAGCCGCTCGCTTGCGGGTCGTACTCGTGCGGGCCGGGGACCAGCACGCAGATGTCCGCATCCAGCCCGACTGCGAGCGCGCCTTTGCAGTGCTCGAGACAAAAGAGGGACGCGGGGTTATGCGCCAGCAGGCGCGCGGCCCACGACAGCGATACCTCTCGGTCGAGGCACTCCTTGATAAAGAGCGGATACAGCACTTCGAGGCCCGGCACGCCCGAGGCGTTCGCCAACATATCCGGATTGGATTTGCGCTCCAGCGGCCAGCTCACATGATCGGTGGATACGATGGTGATGTTCCCGACGGCGAGATGCCGCCACAGGCGCTGCTTCTCCGCCGCATCCCGCAACGGCGGATTCACCTTGCCCAAACCGCCGAGGCGCACCAGGTCTTCTTCGCTCAACACGAGGTAGTGCAGGCACGCCTCGATGGTGGCGGGGTGACCCATTGCTCGATACGCGGCGCACAGCTCGTAGCCTCGGCCGGTGGAGCAGTGCACGATATGAGCGCGACAACCCGTAGCGGCGCCGGTCTCGTAGACCTGCGCGATGGCGAGCGTCTCGCTGTAGGTTGGCCGGCTGAGCCCGTGAGCGCGGTAGCCTTGAACGCCCGTCGCCCGCACGCGTGCTTCGGTCGCCCGGATGACTTCTTCGTTCTCATTGTGCACGCCAGCCATCAGTCCGTGGCGCGCGATGCGTGCAAAGCAGTCATGGAGCGTATGCGGGGGAATGCGCGGGAAGCGCTCCGGATCGGTCCCAAACGTCGAGAACTTGAAGGCGCAGGCGCCCGCCTCCACCAGCGCATCGATGTGTTTGGAGCCATCGTCGGGATGGACCGTCGCGTAGAGCGCAAAGTCGACGTGCGCCTGCTGCTGGGCTTCCCGAGCCTTGAGGCCCAGACGCTCGGCAGTGCAGATGAGGCGTCCCGCATCGTACGGCATGTCGACGATCGTCGTGACTCCACCGGCCGCAGCGGAGCGGGTCGAGGCGTCGAAATCCTCCATCCCCTTGGTGCTGCGGCTGTGGACCTGGCCGTCGATACCACCGGGCAGTATGTACGCGCTGCCGAGGGCGTGGCGGTCACGGGCTGACGGTGGCGGACCCTCGCCGATCCGGGCGATGCGGCCGTCGCTGACGGCCACGTACCCCTGCGGGATAACGCGGCTCGGCAGCACGACGGTCCCGCTGAGCACGAGGTCGAAGTCACTCATGTCGGCGCTCCGATGGTGATGGGTCGGAAGTATGCGCCCGCGGCAGCCCTCGCAGGTACTGCGCCCCGATGTCGATGTCGCCAGTCAGAATTCGGTCCTGAGCGACGAACGGGACGCGCGCGCGATAGCCGTCGTGCAGCGCCTTGGTCCCGGAGCCGAGGTGAAATCCCTCGCGCAGGTCGACAGCCTGCGCCGCGTGCAGCAGCTGCAGGGAGGCCAGTTGATACAGGTCCTCGACCAGGTCGTTGAGCCGGCGAACGGCCAAGGGGCCGTTGTTCGTCACGTCCTCGATGTTGCCGGCGAGCGTTGCATTTTCGAGGGACACGGGCAGCGCGAGCGTGCGGATGTCGGAATCGAGCGCCACCACGGCCTTCTGTACGGCTCCGAAGCCGTGACCGGGGTTGCCGGGCGCGGTCAGGAACCTCGGCAGACCGGTGATCGCAGGATTCTCGAAGCGCAGCACGGATGCGGTGACGGACTCCGAGACATGCGCGAGTGCCAACGACAACCGCTCGATGGCCGAGGCGAACGGCAGCGCCTCGAAATTCGCCGTGGGCACGATCGCCGCGTTGGGTAGGCCCGGCACGACGTACCGGCCGGCCTGCGTGCCCTGCGTCGCGAGCGCAGCGCTATCCGTGAGCACGAGCGGATTGTCCCCGCTGTGGTTGGCCGCAAACAGCAGTGCGGATTCCGCCGCAGCGAGCGCCTCCCAGGCATTGCCGAGCACGATCGGCATCGTGCGAAACGACAACGGGTCCTGCAGCGGGCGCCGCTCTGATGCGTTCCACAAGTCGCTGCCGGCGAGCTCGGCCCGCAGCCGGCCGGCTATCGCGGCAAACCCGGGATCCGGATGCGCGGCCACGGTGACCTCGAGAAACGGCGCTACGTTGCCGTTCAGGCCCTCGAGCGACAGCGCGAAGACGGTGATCTCTTGCTCGAGCCACGCCCGCGCCGCACGAACTCCCGGGATGGCCTGGGCGATCGTGAGTGAGTTGTCGCCGATGATGGCGAGGAAGTCCTTGCCGACGAGCTCGACCGGTTGGAGTCCGGCCGCGCGCAGCGCCTGCCCTGCGGGCATGAGCGTGCCGGCCCGGCGCACCTGCCACTCTCCCGCCAGGGCGAGACCAATGTGTGAGCTTTGCAGAATGTCCGCCTCACCGACGCTGCCGCGCCCGGGCACCACCGGCGTGATGCCACGGTTCAGGAAAGCGGCGTACTGATCGACCACCGCCGGCTGCACACCGCCGGCTCCAGTCAACAGCAGATTGAGACGCACCAGCATCGCGGCACGAACCACATCGTCCGGCAGAGGCGCCCCGACACCGGCGGCGTGCGCCCGCAGCGTGCCAAGATTGAACCGGCGCGAGGCGGCGAGGAGCTCCGGGTCCAGGCCGCCCGTTTGACTCAGCACGTCCTGGTCCTTGTTCCAGCCGACACCGGTCGTCAAGCCATACACTGGTTGATGGGCTCGTGCGGCGGCGAGTACCGCCTCGAACGCTGCGCCTACGCGCGCTCGCGCTGCGGGCGCAAGCTCGACGGGGCGCCCCTGCTGAGCGACCTCGACGATTTCCTCGAGCGTGAGCGGCTCGCCGCTCAACAGCAGCGGCGGGCGCCCGTCCGCGGGACGCGCCGGGGCAGACGCCCACAGCACGCTGAGCATCGTGCTCACGCAGGCCCGAAGCCACGGTCTCATTCGGTATCGCTCCGCCGAATTTGCGCGAGCGCCACGAGCGACACGGCCGCCGCCGCCACGACATAGAACGCGGGCGCCATGGGGGTGTGGGTACTCTCCGTAAGAAATGTGAGCACCGCCGGAGCGAAGCCCCCGAACAAAGTCGCGGCGAAGTTATAACTGAGAGACACGCCGGTCGAACGGAGCCGGGTCGGAAACAGCGAGGCCAGCACCGCAGGGGCGCTGCCGGCGAACACCGACACGATCAGGCAGAACAACGTCTGGCCTACGAACAGCGCGGTCACCGTCCGCGCGGCCGCAATCCACGCGAGCAGTGGAAAGGTGCTCAGCAGCAACAACAGCGCACCGAGGCGGACCGTGCGCACACGGCCGAAGCGGTCCGCGATGCGCCCGGCCGCAATGCAGCCGCAGGCCATCGCGATATTTCCGACGACGGAGGCGGTAAACACCTCGGACGGAGGGAATCCGAGACTGCGCTGCATGTAGGTCGGCATGTAAATAATAAGCGTGTACACGGCGATGACCCAGACGATGCTGACACCGAGCGCGATGCCGAGCGCCCTGGGCTCTTCCACGAGGATGTCGCGAACAGGGCCCAGCAGATGCCTGCGCTCGGGCGCGCGCGCGCGTGCGGCCTCGAAGGCGGGTGTCTCCTCCAGGCTGGCACGCAACCACAGCCCGACAGGGGCGATGGCCAGACCGAGAATGAACGGAATCCGCCACCCCCAGGCCGTCAGCTGCGCGGGACTCAGCAGCGTGGCGAGGGTCGCCGCAACCAATGCGCCGAGAATATTGGACACCGCCATGCTGGCCTGTAGCCACGCTGCGTAGCGGCCGCGACGCTCGGCGGGCGCATGCTCGACCAGGAATGACACCGCCCCGCCGATCTCACCCCCCGCCGAGAGTCCCTGCAGAAGACGACCGCACAGTACCAACAGTGGCGCGCCGACCCCCAGGGCGGCATAAGGCGGGGCGACCGCGATGCACAGCGTCCCGCCGGCCATGATGACGAGTGAGAGCGTGAGCGCTGCACGGCGCCCCGCGCGGTCCGCGTACGCACCGAGCACGACGGCGCCGACGGGCCGCGCGATGAAGCCAACCCCGAAGATCAGAAAAGCGCTGATGAGAGCCGCAACACCGTCCGAGCCGACAAACACATTCTTCGCGATATAGATCGCGAACAACGCGTAGACCGAGAAGTCGTACCACTCGAGCGCATTACCGATGGACGCAGCCAGGATCGCGCGCGCACCGGCGTAATGTGCGCGGCGTTGCGCGTGCAAGGCCGGTGCCGGGGATTGAATTTCCTCCACGCCTGTGGGATGCGTCACGGTACGATTCGAGGCAGGTTGGCGCGCTGAACCTCATCGAGCGCATCCGGATAGCCGGCGTCGGCGTAGCGCAGAACCCCGAGCCCGGTGTCGTTATCGAGCGTGACGCGCAGCCGGTCGGCGGCCTCGGCCGTGCCGTCCGCGATCAACGTCACGCCGGCGCTCGTCATGTAGCCCGCATAGCCCCCGCCGCCCGAATGGATGGCCACGAGGTCGGCCTGCGAGGCGCAGTTCAGCAGCGCATTCAGCAGCGGCCAGTCGGCGATGGCATCGCTGCCGTCGCGCAGGTTCTCCGTCATGATGTTGGGGTGGGCCATCGCGCCGGCATCCAGGTGGTCGCGCGTGAATGCGATGGGCCCCGCGAGTTGACCCCGGCTCACCATGTCATTGACCTCGAGCGCCAGGCGCGAGCGCTCGCCGTGACCGAGCCAGGCGATGCGCGCCGGCAGACCCTCGAAAGGCACCGCTTGGGAGGCGAGCCGGATCCAGTTGGTGACGCTGCGATTGTCCGCGTAGGCGGACAACAGATGGGCGTCGATCTTGCGGATGTCGCCCTCGTTGCCGGACAGCGCCACCCAGCGAAATGGGCCTATACCCCGGCAGAACAACGGACGCAGGAACGCCTCGGTGAACACCGGGATTTCGAAGGCCTGCGTCACGCCCGCACGGTGGGCCTGCGAGCGGATGAGATTGCCGTTGTCAAACACGATCGCACCGCGTGCTTTGAACTCGAGCATGGCGCGAACATGCAAGGCGATCGAGCTCAAGCCGGCAGCGATGAGTTGCTGTGCGGCGGCCGCGCGATCGGCGCGCGACATGCCCGGGGAGTAGCCGAGCGGTATGTATCCGTACACGAGATCGTGGGCCGAGGTCTGGTCAGTGACCACATCGGGTGTCACGCCGCGGGCGACGATCTCCGGGTAGACGGCGGCGCAGTTGCCGCACAGTCCGATAGAGGCGACGCGCCGCTCGGCGCGCCACTGCTCGACGCGGGCCAGAGCCTCATCGAGCGTTTGCGCCTCGTAATCAAGATATCCGGCGTTGCGCGCCACCCATGCCGCCAAGTCCCGAGGTCAGCACGAAGCGTCCCTTGAGATCGGCACTGCCGAGGCGCTCGGCGATCCGCGCGAAGATCTCATAGGTACCCTGGATCACGCCCTGCGAGCCGATGTACTGCCAGGCGCCAGCGGTGAGGCCACCCCAACAGATGAGGCCGCGGCGCTCGAGGTCGTAGAACACCTCCTCGCGCGCCCAGCGGCCCACTATGTTGCAGTTGGCCATGAGCACGAGCGGCGCGCGCGGGTGCGTGCGCATCACGGCTACCGGTCGGCCCGATTGGATGATGAGAGTGTGTCCCGCCTCCATGGTCTTGAGGGCGGCGACAATCGCGTCGTAGGACTTCCAGTCGCGAGCGGCCTTGCCGAGGGCCGCGTAGACGACGAGGTTCTTGGGGTCTTCGCCGACCGCGAGCACGTTCTCGAGAAGCCGCAGCAACCCCTCCTGCCGCCATCCGCGGCAGCGAAGCGCTCCTTCAGGTGCTGGCTGCATGCCGCAAGCATCCCCCAGCGAGACGGCAGGTTCAACCGCTCTATGGCGATCCGATCTTGAGCCCGATCCGAAGCGCAGCCGCTGCCGGTGAGCGGCCGTGAATCTCAACTCATCCGCGTCCTCGCCAGTGCTTCCTCGTTGAGCCGATAGCCCATTCCCGGGACTTCACTCAAGTTGAGCCAGCCGTCGTCATCGGCGCGCAACGGCTCCTCCATCATGTAGTCACGGCGATCGAGGCCCCACTCGGGGGGGTCGAACGGGAATTCGACGAACGGCGCATCCGCCAGCCCCGCGACCAGGTGCGCGTTGGCGGTCACCCCCATGCCGTTGGTCCAGGTATGCGGCGTAAAGATCAGATTGTGCTCCTGCGCCATCAGGGCGACGCGTCTGAGTCCCGTAATGCCGCCGACGAGCGCCGCGTCCGGCTGCAGCACATCGACGCATTCCCCGGCGATGAGGTCACGGAATTCGTGCAGCTGGCGCGTCATCTCGCCGGCGGCGACGCGCACGGCGACTGCCTCGCGCAGCGCGCGCATGCCGGCGCGATCACCGCGGTGCAGAGGCTCCTCCATCCAGAACACGTTGAGCCGTTCCAGCTCGCGGGCGACGATCAGCGCATCCTTGAAGGTCCAGGGAGCCTGTGTATCCCACGGCATGCGCCAGCCCTGGTTGCAGTCGACGAGCAGCTCGAGCCGGTCGCCGATGCGCGCGCGCACCGCCTCGAGCGATTTGATGTCGTCGCGCCAGTCGCCGCGGTGAAAGCGCAGCTTCAGCGCCCGAAAGCCTTGGCCCAGGAGGCTCTCGGCGCAGTCAGCCATGGCCGCCGGATTGCGCAACGTGCCGGATGAGGCGTAGGCGCGCACGCGGCTCGATAGCCCGCCGAGCAACTTCCAACAGGGCTGAGCGGTGATCTTGCCGGCGAGATCCCACAGCGCCAGATCGAGCGGCCAGCAGCGCCCATAGTGGAAGTCGATGTGCGAGAGGACGCGATAGTGACGCTCGAGCAGCAGCGGATCGTGACCGATGAACAGCTGCTCGTGGCCGGCGAAGCCGAGCATCTGGTCGCCCGAGCCGTAGCCGACCAGCCCCTGATCGGTCGTGACGCGCACGATCGTGGCATCGAGGTGCACCCGCGGCTGCGTGTCCCAGCTGGCGTGAAATGGCGGCTGGTAGCGCAGCCGGTGATGGGTGATCTCGATGGATGCGATCCGATGGTGTGACTCGAGCGCCGGCGCGCGCTGGATCTTGGCGCTCATCGGTATGCCGTCCAGATGGTCTTCAGGTCGAGGTACTTGTCGATCGCATGCGGCGACCGATCGCGTCCGAATCCCGACTGCTTGAAGCCCCCGAAGGGGGTGGCCAGCGAGGATCGGTCGAAGCTGTTGATCCACACGGTGCCGGCGCGCAACGCGCTCGAAACGCGATGCGCGACGTTCATGTCGTTGGTCCAGACCGCGGCGGCCAGCCCGTAGATCGAGTCGTTGGCGAGGGGCACTGCTTGGCTCTCGTCCGCGAACGTCGTCGCCGTCAGCACCGGTCCGAAGATCTCCTCCCGGGATACGCGCATCGCCGGGCGCACGGCATCGAGAATCGTGGCCTCGATGTAGTAGCCGCCGGTCTCCACCAGCGCCCGCTTCCCGCCGAGGACGACTCGGGCGCCTTCGGACACACCGCTGTCGATGTAGCCGAGAACACGCTCCATGTGTCCGCGGTCGATCAACGCACCCATCTGCGTTGTCGGCTCGAACGGGTGGCCAAGCGTGATCGTGCCCGCGACCCGCGCGATCTCGGCGAGCAGAGCGTCCTTCACCTTCTCGTGAACGATCA
>VBNY01000395.1 GCA_005877705.1 Gammaproteobacteria bacterium | reverse complement strand
GGTGATGTAGCGAATCACGCCGGCCTCTGCGCCGGCGCCGAACAGCGTGCCCTGCGGGCCCTCGAGGACCTCGATGCGCTCGATATCGGCCGCGTAGATATCGAGGTTGCGGCCCGGCACCTGCGCGGACTGGTCGTCGAGATAGATGGCGACATTCGGGAAATCACCGACCGCACCGTACCCCTGGATGGTCCCGGGGCCGACACTCAGGCCGCGCATGTAGATATTGCTCTGCCCCGGACCGGCGCCGGCCGCCGTCACGTTGGGCAGGTACTTCAGCACGTCATCGAAGGTGTCGATGTTCAGCTGCTGAAGGGCTTCACCGGTGATCGCCTGGATCGCGATCGGCACGTCCTGCAGGTTCTCGCTGCGGCGCTCGGCGGTGACGATGACCTCCTCGAGACCCCCGCTGCCCGTCCCTGTTGTTTGAGCCGCAGATGCGGCCAGCGCCGCTGCGCCCGCGTGGGCGGACAAAATCGCCGCAATGGTGGACGACAGTTTGTGTTTCGGATTCACGCCGATCTCCCCCGTGTGCAGTTGGCCCCTCGTGTCGACAGGCGGTACGGCTATTTCGTTGTTCTTGTTGAAATCGTCATCAGCTGTCCGTCGGTCGCCGGCATGGGCGGCCCGGCGGAGTAGAAGCTCGCTGCCGGTGTCTGCTTGAGGAACTCGTACGCCACCGCCCCGTAGGGCAGATCCGGGCGGCTGTCGACTTCCTGCTGCCACGGCAGCACCTTGCGGAACGCGGTCCAGGCCGCGGTCGGCGCCCGCGCGAAACTACGTTTCGGGTCCTGCGCCTTGCGTACGTCCAGCCAGTAGGTCGCGGTGAGCAGGTCGTAACCCAGTAACTGCATGGTCAGATCCACGACCTGCCGAGCGCGCACCGCTTTCAGCCGACTGTAGGCCTCGATGTCGGCGACGCCCACATCGGCCGCGTTGCCTTCCGCAGTCACCGAATGCGCGTCATTCTGGATCTCCGCCCACACGTCCATGAAGGCGAAATACGGCTCCAGCATCGTCGGCGACAGGCGCAGCTGCTCCGGGGTCAGGACGTCGGCCGGCTTGATCCCGGTGAAGAATGCCGTCGGCCCGCGCTCGCTGAAGCGCTCGATCCGCTGCGCAATGGCGGCGGCCATGTTGGCGATCGCAGTGGAAAAGGCCTCGATCTCGTTGGTCATGGGATAGGGATCCCAGTTGGCGGTCGAGATCACATAGCCGTGCCGGCCGTGGCTGAGCGGCCCGCCCTTCACGTAATACTTCATGAATTGCGGCGTCGACAGCTCCCAGGAATCGCCCGGGGATGCATCCAGCAGCACCACGGGATTCTGTTCGCCGGAATTGATCTGCACCAGGACGTTGTCGCGCAGCGCCGCCCAGGCCTGCCACGCCGAGCCCTGGCGGATGTAGGAGGCGCGCATGCTTTCGGGATCCTGCAGGATGCGCTTGGGATCATCCTCGAAGAGATAACTGCCCCTCAGCATGTCCATGAGGCGCGCCGCGTCCCACGCCACCCATTTGAAGGGCCGTTTCTCCTGCACCAGCGGCGCGAGCGGTGTGACGCTCGAATTCATGCCGAGCTTATCCATCGCATGAATGAGGTCGGCCCACTCGAGGAGCTGCTTGCCGTCGGCCACCAGCAGCGCCGCCAGCGCATCGGCATAGGCGTTGCTCGTGCCGCCGCCGATCCCGGTGGCAAGCGGCTTGAGCCCGGCCCGCTTCAATGCCTCGGCCGCACCCATGCGCACCCCCTGATAATGGGCGTCGCCGCGTCCGACCATGGTCGCCAGGAAATTGCTGGTGAGGAACAGATCACCCTCACCGAGCGTGCCGCGTGAATACATCACCGGTGTCACGCGCTTGTTCAGCAGCTCCACCAACAGCTGCATGAATTCAGCCCCCGAGGCCTCGAACGGCACCGAGTTGGCACGGATCACCAGCAAGGCGCGGATCAGGTCCTCGTCCGCGATCTCGGGCAGAACCCCTTCCCTGGCCCCCGTCCGCGCAAACGACAGTTGCATGACTTCAGCGCGCTTGACCTGGACCTCGCGCAGCGCGCCGCCGCCGCGATTGAGCCCATAGACCGGGATATCCTCGGCGCCCGCCTCGGCCCGCAGGTCATAGCCATCGGCGGCGCGCTGGATCGCCTCCGGGCTGTAGCGAACCTGCGCTCCGTGGCGAGCGACTGCGACGACGTCCTCGATCGTCAGGTCGTGACCGGTCAGCGTGATGAGCTTGCCGCGGGCATCGGCCGTGATGGGATGGAAGTCCGCGGCCAGGGCAGCCGGCGCGATGAGCGCTGCGCCCGCCAGAGTCAGGGCAGCCATGGTTTGTTGTAGCGAGACACTCAATCCGGACATGCGATCGCTCATGATTTTCGATGGCGCCGGAGTCGGGCTGAAATATGCCTCCTTATTTCTCCATATGCAAATTTATTTCTTCACATGAACCATGCGATTATCGCCCCCGGTGAGCTCGCCGCCCTCGAATTTGA
>VBNY01000394.1 GCA_005877705.1 Gammaproteobacteria bacterium | reverse complement strand
CTGGTGCAGATTTTCAGGGCGGGAGATGTGGGCGAACAGGCGGCCCGGGCGTTGCGGGCGGCGCGTACGGGTTCCGCGGAGCAGATCCTCAATCGCGTGTTGAAGGCGCATGCGACGCCCAGGGACCTGGCTGCTGCGCTGCGCTCGGTTGGGCCGACTGATGCGCTGGTACTGTGGTTGCGGCCGCAGGACCTGCAGGCCCTGGCAACGGTTCCCGTCACGGCATCGCGGGTCTGGATGTCCGGGGAAATGGGCGGGCTCGAGCAAGCCCCGCTGCCCGCCAGCTGGCGCGTGGCAACGCGCATGGCCTACCCGGTGGACCTTCCCGGGCGACGGGTGGTGCGTGTCGATTACGCGCTCAGCTGGTTTCGAATCCGCAAGATCCCGCTCGTCGCCCAGCAGGTGCAGGCGGATACGTATCTCGCGTGTGGCCTGGTGTCTGAGACAGTGAATCACATGGTGGATGCGTTCGTGCGGGAGTACCTGGTCGAGCGGCTGGAGATGGCGCTCGATCACCGCGCGCTCACGGGTTACTACCCGCGACTCACGCTCGCGCCCGGACAGCGCTTCGCGTCCAAGGGCGGCTACATCGTGCGCTTCTCCGATCCGCAGGGACCGCGGGTCGCTGCGCTCGGCGACTGGATCACGCCGTAGTCAGCTCGAGCGGGCAGTCACGGCTGCCGCGGTGGCTTCGGGGTGCGCAGCAGCGGAGCGCCCGATCCAAGTCCCGGACACTCACCGAGCCGCCGAGCCTCGATTTTCTGTTGCGTCACGTGCTGCGCGGAATGCGCCTCGCTCACGTCCTGATAGCTGGTCAAATCGCTGGCGATCAGCACATCGCGAAACCGCACCGGACCGCCCGGGGCCGGGCAAAGCCAGCTGGAAACGTAGTGGTCCTGGTTGCGTCTGAGCGGCGTGAACTGGCAGCTCTTCTTGCGTAAAGCCTCCATCTTTTCGCGCATCTCGGCCGCGGGATCCGCACACTTCTTGACAGTCGTGACTTGCGGCTTGGTTTTGTCGCCCCGCACCAGCGTGCGTCGATACTCCCAAAGTCCGGCCTGAAAGCGTGGCAACTCGGCGGTACTCGTCTGCGAGTCAGCTGCCGGCGGCGGCGCGGCCGGAGGGTTGACTGCGCGCACCGGCGTGCACGTCATCGCGACTAGAAGACAGGCGCCCACCGCGATCATGGAGGTGAGCTGAAGGTTTCGAACCGACATCGGGCACTCCCAGGGCAGCAGGGAATCCGAAGTATCGCCGAAGTCACAGCCGCATGTGCGGCACGGCGGCGGCGCGGGCTCGCGGCCCTACTCTCCCGGGCGAGGGTGGCGGGATTCCGAGACCAGACCTTCGCGCACCGCAAACAGTGTCAAGGCGGCGGTGGTGCGCAGCTCGAGCGCATCGCGCAGGTGTTCCCGGTGCTTCTGTATGGCCTTGACGCTCACGCCGAGCATCTCCGCGATTTCCTTGTTGCGGTATCCAAGCGCGACCGAGCGCAGCACCTGGCGTTGCCGCTCGGTGAGGTCCGTCGCACCAAGGCCGGTCCGTCCCTTGTCTTCGGCGCCGAAAACACGCCGCGCCGAGTCTGACAGCGATTTGCACAGATACTGCCGGCCGGCTGCAACCTCGTGCAGCGCCCTGAGCAGCTCCGTGCCGCGGCAATCCTTCAAAACATAACCGCGCGCCCCCGCGTGCACGGCGGTTACGACATACTCCGGCGTCTGCAGCGCCGTGAGTACCAGGATGGCGACTTGCGGGAAGCGCGAGTGCAACTCGGCGATGAAGTACATGCCCATGCGATCGGGCAGCCGAAAATCCGTGACGACCACCTCCGGCTGCAGCGACTCGATGAGTCGCAGAGCGTCGGTTGCATTACCCGCCTCAGCGACGACATCGCACTCGTCGCTTGCATCGATGAGGTGACGCACGGCCTCGCGCACGATCTGGTGCTCGTCGATAAGAACGACACGGCAGATGTTGCGACCGTTGGAGGCGGGCGATTCTGAGCCCGCCGAGTCGGCGAGAGTCATGGTGTTGTTGTTAGGGCGCTGTGCGCTCTTGGCGTAGTGCACAGCTTAGGAGGAGCGCGATCGGCCGAGAATTGGGGCGCACCCGTACGGGCCGGCCGCGGACACGCCTGCGAATCCAACACGCGCGCCGCGTGCGCGTGACAAGACGCTCGAAAGCGAGAACTAGTTCACAGTTCGGTCTGCTGCGAGACCGATGCGGATCAGGTCCGCGAGCGAACGACAGTCGAGTTTTTCCATAATGCGCGCCTTGTGGACTTCGACAGTCCGCGGGCTGATCCCCAGATGAGCGGCGATGTCGCGGTTCTGACGACCGGCCGCCAGCAGCGCAAGGACCTCTCGTTCCCGGGCCGTCAAGCGCTCGAGGCGCCCCGCCGTCGCCGCGCGCGTTGTTACCGTGGAGCGCCGCTCTTGATCGATGCGAAGCGCGTTCTGCAGCACGTCCACGAGCAGCTCGTCATCTACCGGCTTCTCGAGGAAGTCAAACGCGCCGTTCTTGAGCGCCGCGCGCACAGTTGCGACGTCACCATGCGCGGTGAGGACCACGACCGGCAGGTCGATCTGCCGCTGCCGCAGCGCAGACTGCAGCTCGAGACCCGTCATGCCGGGCATGCGCAGGTCCGTGAGTACACAGCCGGACCAATCTGTCTGATAGGTGTCGATGAACGATTCGGCAGTCGCGAACAG
>VBNY01000393.1 GCA_005877705.1 Gammaproteobacteria bacterium | reverse complement strand
TGCAGCGAGAGCCGGCGTTGTGGCTGTTGTAAACCCGCAGCGAAGGGCTGCGTTGTATAATCCCTCTAGCGGAACCCCCATCAGTAATCACAGGAAGTCCCTGATGTGCAACGTTCCTACAGGACGCGCCCGGTCCTTCAAATGGGCGGCAAGCCTTGCGTCCCTCGTCATGATGGCGCTGCCGATCAACCAAGCTGGTGCAGCCAATCCGCTTGGCTTCTATGTGGGAGGCGCGTTCGGCCAAGCGCGCGTCGACGCTACCGCGCCGGATGCCAGCGGCTTCAGGGAAAATCACTCGGCGTTCAAAGTCATGGTGGGCGTGCGTCCGATCTCGGTGGTCGGCGCCGAATTCGCATACGCCGACTTCGGGCACCCGAGCCGCCTCAATGGATTGGTGTCGACTGACGTGACGATGAAGGGCGCCTCGGCATTCGGGATCTTTTATCTGCCGGTGCCGATCGTCGATATCTATGCGAAAGCCGGTGTCGCGCGCCTGCAGAGCACGGCTACGACCGCTATCGTGTGTCCTCCGGGGGCCTTGTGCATAGCCAACCCCGGCGCGATCAGTCGCAGTCGCACGGACGTGGGCTTCGCGGCCGGTGCCGGTGCGCAGTTCAAGGTGGGCGGACTGGCCATACGCGGCGAATACGAACGCTTCAACGCGGCTGGCGCCTACCCGGGCCTCTTCTCGGTCGGCCTCATGTGGACGTTCTAATTCGAGGCGTTGAGTAAGCCCCTGCGAGCGCCAGGTGTTGGCCGGGCGGCGTCCGTCGCGTCCCGCACTCACTTCGCCGCGGGACGTTGCGCCTCGCGAGCCTTCCGGAATGGGCTGTCGTTGTACCACGTAGGCCAATCGTCACTGTCTGCAAGTCGGCGGCCCAAGAGATATAAAACTTGCAGTTGCTGGCGCATGCCGGCCAAGTCCCAACTGGCCTCGTAGACATCCGCCGGTTTGTGATAGCGCTCGCTGGTATAGGCCTGCCGCTGGGCGAGTCCCCAGCCTGCAGGCCGGCCTGGATAGTCCGTGCCGTTGTCGATGCTGAGCGCCGGCACGCCGGCCTTGGCGAACTCGAAATGGTCGGCGCGGTAGTAGTAGCCCTTTTCCGGCTCCGCGTCCGGCAGGATCTTCAGTCCTTGCCGTTGGGCGGCCTGCTGCAGCTTGTCGTCCAGGGTGGACATGAACTGGCCGCGGACCGTCAGGTCACGGGTTTCGCCGTACACGTTCATCACGTCCATATTCAAATCCGCCAGCGTGTTTGACAGCGGGAACAGCGGGTGGCTGGCGTAATAGGCAGCGCCCAGCAGGCCCTGTTCCTCCGAGGTAGTAGCGATGAACAGTACGCTGCGCGCCGGTGCTTGTTTGGCCTGGGCGTAAACCCTCGCCAATTCCAGTAGGCCGGCGATGCCGGATCCGTTGTCTATGGCGCCGTGGAAGATCTGCGGCTTGCCATCCGGCCCGCGCTTGGTGCCGAAGTGATCCCAGTGCGCAGAGTAGACCACTACCTGCTGCGGATAGCGCGAGCCTTTCACGAGCGCCACCACGTTGTGGCTGACAATCGACTGCACCTGATTGTGCAGCGTCAGGTTGGCAGTGAGCTTCAGGGCAACGGGTTTGAAGCCATGCCGCGCTGCCGCCTGCGAGAGTTCGTCGAGACTCAGACCGGCGGTCGCAAGCAGTTTGCCGGCGGCCTCGTGGCTCAGCCAGCCTTGAATCAATGGATGGTACGCATCGCCCGGAGGCAGTTCCTCCCGCGGTCCCGTATTGCTGTTTTGCACTACCTCCCACGGGTAACCTGCCGGCCCGGTCTCGTGCACTATGAGCACACCGGCGGCGCCTTGGCGCGCAGCCTCCTCGTATTTATACGTCCAGCGGCCGTAGTAGGTCATCGCTTTGCCGTGAAAGACCTTCGGGTCACCCGTGGCATGACCCGGATCATTAACCAGTACCACCAGCGTCTTGCCCTTGGCGTCGAGACCGGCGTAGTCGTTCCACTGGTATTCGGGGGCGACGACGCCGTAGCCGGCGAACACTAGCGGACTGTCAGTGAGTGCCACTGTCGTCTGCGGCCGCGGCGTACCGACGATGAGGTCTCTGCCAAAGTTGAGGGTGAGCGGCGTGCCGCCGCTGACTGTCAGCACGGCGTCGGCGTCGGCGGTGATCTGCACGAGCGGCACGTCCTGCAAGAAGCTGTCGCGGTTGGCTGGCAAAAGGCCGTACCGCTTGAACTGGGAGGCGATGTAGTCAGTCGTGAGTTTCTCGCCGGGACTGGCCGGCGCCCGGCCGCCGTACGCATCGGAGGACAAGGTCTGGATGGACGCGCGGATATTGGCATCGTCGAAGCGCGGCTCCGACGCCTGCGCAGCGATGCCCCACAACAACACCGTCATGAGAAAAGCGGCCGTACGCATAGCAGTACCCTTGTTACCTTTTGGAGTTGACGGGCGCCTATAATCGCGCGGTTCTTCGAGCCCCACAATCTAGAGTCGCGCCAGGGGAATCGCATGAAGGGTCAGTTTCCAAGTCTCGCGTCGCTGCTCCTGGTCACAACTCTCGGCCAGGCGCAAGACGCCACCGGCATAGTGGATGAGGTCAATGCAGTTTATTCCCGGTCCGATGCGCTCTATCTCGATATTCATCGACATCCGGAGCTGTCATTCCATGAGCAGCAGACTGCGGCCAAGCTCGCGTCGGGACTCCGTGAACTGGGGTACGAGGTCAG
>VBNY01000392.1 GCA_005877705.1 Gammaproteobacteria bacterium | reverse complement strand
TCATTGAGGATCTGCTGCGGCGGATCCACGGCTGTCTCTCCAGAGAGACGCTGAGCTCGAAAAACTCTCTGCTCTTCTCACTGGCGATTCAAGCTGCGGTGGATCACACCAGTTTCAGGTGGTTGCAGCCTGCGCACCGTCGCCTCGATCCAGTCCTGCGCCTCCTGATTGATCTCGCGGACATCCCTGCCGGAGGCGGCAACCGCTGGGCCGATCACGACTCGGACAGTGCCGGGCTTCTTCAGCAAACCCCGCCGCGGCCAGTACGCCCCGGCGTTGTGCGCCACGGGCACGATCAGCCTCCCGGTTTCGATCGCGAGCAGCGCGCCGCTCGCGCCGTAGCGGCGTGTCTGACCCGGAGGCATGCGCGTGCCTTCCGGAAAGACAATGATCCAATCGCCCTCTGCCAAGCGCTGCTTGCCCTGCTCGATCACCTGCGCGACGGCTGAGTGGCCTGACTTGCGGTCGATGGCGATCGCGTGCAGCTGGCGGATGCCCCAGCCGACGACCGGAATCCACAGCAGCTCGCGTTTGAGCACCCACACCTGCCGCGGAAACACGAGCGTCATCGCAATCGTTTCCCAGGACGAGGAGTGCTTCCAGAGCGCGATGTGATTGCCCGCCGGGAGGTTCTCCGTCCCCTCGATGCGGTAATCGAGCCTGCAGCTCCACTTGAGCGCCCACAGCAGCACGATGGACCACACGCGCGCCAGTACGAACCGGCGCCGAAACGGCAGAAACAGACACGCGGTCACGAAGAAGATCGCGTAGCAGAACGTCCACAGGAACAAGAACACCGTGAAGATCAGCGAGCCGATGAGCTGCATGAGCGCGCTGTGTAGCTAAGCCTCAACCCGGCAGCCGGGACAGATCGGCGACGCCGGCGAACAGACCATGCATCTGCGCGAGCAGCGCCAGGCGGTTGGCGCGCAGCTTCGGATCGTCGTCCATGACCAGCACAGAATCGAAGAACGCATCGACGGCCGGGCGAAGTTGCGCCAGGCGTCCGAGCGCGTTGCCGTACTCCCGCTGCGCCGTGGCCGCGGAAACAGCATCGCGCAGCGCGCGCATGGAATCGAACAGCCGCACCTCCGCCGCCTCGCGCAGATTCCCGACGTCGATTTCCAGGGGCGGGTTCTCGCCGGCCTTGCGCAAAATGTTGGCGATACGCTTGTTGGCGGCGGTGAGGCTTGCCGACTCCGGCAGCTCGAGAAAGGCGCTGAGTGCCTTGAACCGCATCGAACATCTCGGTCGTCATCGCGGTTGCGCCGCTCGCCGCTTGCCCCGCCGCTCCTTCCAGGTAGTAGGCGCGCAGCCGCTCCATGATGTACTCGTAGATCTCGGCCGCAACGCGCTCAGCGGATGACACCACAGTAGGCTTGCCCGTCTGGGATGCGATCCGCTCGATGTCGGCGCGCACCAGCGCCAGCGCCCGGGCTCCGAAGCGTTGCAAGTCGAGGTCGAGCCTCTTCTCGATGAGAATTCGCAGCACACCGATGGCCGCGCGCCGCAGGCCGAACGGGTCCTTGGTGCCGGTCGGCTTCTCGCCGATGGCGAAGATGCCCGCCAGCGTGTCGAGCTTGTCGGCGATTGCGAGGGCCACCCCCGTGCCGGTTGCGGGCAGCTCGTCGCCGGCGCTGCGCGGCAGATAGTGTTCGCGGATGCTCGCGGCAACCTCGGCAGTCTCGCCATCGGCGAGCGCGTAGTACGTGCCCATGACTCCCTGCAACTCGGGAAACTCCCCGACCATCGCCGTGAGCAGATCGCATTTGCAGAGCTCCGCGGCGCGTTCCGCTGCGGCGCGATCGCCGTTGCCCGCAGCGGCGATCTCACCCGCGAGCGCGCGCACACGGCGCGTCTTGTCGCCGACCGAGCCGAGCTTCGCCTGGAAGGTTACGGCATCGAGTGCTTCGCGACGCGAGGCCAGCGGCTGCTTGCGATCCTGATCCCAGAAAAACGCCGCATCCGCGAGGCGCGGCCGTACCACACGCTCATTTCCCTCGCGCACCTTCGAAGGGTCGCGGCTCTCGATGTTGCTCACCGTGATGAAGCACGGCAGCAGCCGGCCTCGTGAGTCCTCGACCGGGAAGTAACGCTGGTGGTCCTGCAGGGTTGAAATCAGCACCTCGCGCGGCAGCCTGAGGAAGCGCTCCTCGAAACGGCCCGCGAGCGGCACCGGCCACTCCACGAGCGCAGTCACTTCGTCGAGCAGCGCAGCGCTGATCAAGGGGCGGCCGCCCAGCTCCGTGGCCGTCGCCGTGACTCGCTCCCGTATCAGTTCGCGGCGCGCCGCGAAGTCGGCCAACACGTAGCCGCGCTCGCGCAGGGCGCGTTCGTAGCTCGTTGGAGCCGTCACGCGCAGGGGTTTGGGCGCATGAAAGCGGTGTCCGCGCGTCAGGTTCCCCGCTGGAGTCTCGAGCAAGGTCGCAGGTACCACGTCCCTGCCGTACAACATGACGACCCAATGAACCGGACGTACGAACTCGGCATTGCCTGAGCCCCAGCGCATGCGTCTCGCAACGGGCAGCGCATCGAGTGCCCCCTGCACGAGATTCGGGAGCAGCTCCACCGCGGCGGCGCCCGGCCGGATGCCGACGAAGAACAGAAAGGGGCCCTTGCCCTCGTCGAGCCGCTGCAGGTTCTCGACCGAGGTGCCGCAACTCTCGGCGAACGCGCGCGCGGCACGCGTCGCCTGACCTGAGGTATCGAAGGCGGCGCTGACGGGTGGTCCGCGGCGCTTGATGTCCTGATCCGGCTGACGTGCTGCGAGGCGCTTCACCAGCACCGCGAGCCGGCGCGGAGTTGCGAACGAAAGCACATCGCCGTGCCCCAGCGCCGCTTTTGCGAGCCCGGCGCGCATCCCGGTCGTGAACGCCTCCGCCAAGCCGCGCAGCGCTTTGGGCGGCAGCTCCTCCGTGCCGACCTCGACGAGAAAGTCCCGACGCGCGACCTTCATGGCGTCGCCTCGGCGGCGGTCTCCTGGTCGACGCGCGCCGCTTGCGCCCGTTGCAACAGCGGAAACCCGAGGGCTGCGCGGCTCTCGTAATATGCCTGAGCCACGCCACTCGCGAGCGTGCGCACGCGCAGGATGTAGCGTTGCCGCTCGGTAACGGAGATCGCGTGGCGCGCGTCGAGCAGATTGAAGGTGTGCGAGGCCTTGAGCACCTGCTCGTAAGCCGGCAAGGCGAGCTGCGCGGCGAGCAACTCCTTGCACGCTCTCTCATGATCCTCGAAGTGACGCAGCAGCGTCGCAACGTCGGCGCGCTCGAAGTTGTAGGCGGACTGCTCGACTTCGTTCTGGTGGAAGACGTCGCGATAGGTGACGCGGCCGCCCGCGGCACGGTCAGACGCCTGGCTGGTAGGGCTGGCGTGCGGCCCCTCGGTCCACACGATGTCGTAGATGCTCTCGACGCCTTGCAGATACATTGCGAGCCGCTCGAGGCCGTAGGTGATCTCCCCGGTCACGGGGCGGCAATCGAGCCCGCCAACTTGCTGGAAGTAGGTGAACTGCGTGATCTCCATGCCGTTCAACCACACTTCCCATCCCAGCCCCCACGCGCCCAGTGTGGGCGACTCCCAGTTGTCCTCGACGAAGCGCACATCGTGCACCAGGGGATCGAGGCCGAGCGCGCGCAGGCTGCCCAGATACAGGTCCAGGATCTCGAGCGGCGCGGGTTTGATGACGACCTGATATTGATAGTAGTGCTGCAGCCGGAATGGGTTGTCGCCGTAGCGGCCGTCGGTGGGCCGCCGCGAGGGCTGGACATAGGCCGCGCTCCAGGGCTCCGGGCCGATCGAGCGCAGGAACGTCCCCGTGTGAAACGTCCCGGCGCCGACTTCCATGTCGTAGGGCTGCAGGATGACGCAACCCTCGTCGGACCAGTAGCGCTGCAGGGCGAAGATCAACTCCTGAAAGGTTCTGGGAGCAGTGCCGATTTTCACAATACAGTCACGCTTGCTTCGGGAACTGGCGTACTCGGCGGGCAAAAGCCACGTCTTTTGCCCGCAGATCGAAACAGCCACTACGCTGGCCGCTGAAAGCGTCGCAGGCGGCTTTCAGCCCATTAATAAATGGCGGGCGAGTATAGCGGCTATTCCATCAAGCGCAGCTCGTACACCTGACTGATCCGTCCGCCGTCCCAGACATAGCGCGGATGCGTTCCCTGACGCAGGTTCTG
>VBNY01000391.1 GCA_005877705.1 Gammaproteobacteria bacterium | reverse complement strand
GTCCGTAATCGCGAAATGCGCCATATAGATCTGCCGCGTACGCCAGCGGGAGGCACCGCCCGAGGGCGCCGGTCCGGTCGCCGAGTAAGGCGCCAGAGCAAAGCGAAAAAATGTCAGCTCGAACCCGAAGCGCTCTCCCGCGGCCGCATCGAGGTTGCCGGTGAGATACCACCACTCCTGGCGAAAACCGGGATGCGGGCCGTGATCGCGCGGGAATTCGAACTCTCGCGGCTCGAGTACCTGCGAGAAGCCAGTCCCCTGCTCCGCGCCACGCGGTGTCGCGAGATCCGGCGCCGGACCGGCGCCGATCGCGGACTGCGCAACCAACACCGCCGCAGCAAGCGCGCACGCTGCACAAGAGGTTGCTCGCCCGGTGAGCGGCCCTCGCATATCACTCCTCACGGATGTCCGCCGCGATTGCGGTCCGAGCCGTGCGCCAGGCCGGGTACAGGCCCGCGGCGAGCGCCGCGGTCAGCGCCAGCAACAATGCGTTCGTGAACTGGGCCGATGTCAGATGCAGATCGAGCTGCCAGCCGAATGCGCGGCGGTTGATCACGTCAGTGAGCACGATCGCGGTGAGCAGTCCTGCCGGGATCGCCGCCAGCAGTGCCGCGATCCCCATGAACCCCGTCTGCGCTTCAATCAACAGCGCGGCGCCATTCGGAGTGAGGCCGAGCGAGCGAACGATCGCGAGCTCGTGCGAGCGCTCCAGCTGCCAGGCGAGCAGCGCGCTGACGAGGCCGACAGCGGCCACCCCCGCGGCGAGCCAGTAGAGCACGCGCGTAATGACGAACGTGCGCTCGAAGATGCTCATGGAGAGCGCACGAATATCGGCGTTGGATCTGATGAGAAGCGCCTGGCGGCCGCGCGCTGCCGCGCGCAAGCCCGGCATGATCCGGGCAGGCTGCTCTGCAGGCGCCAGATACAGCCCCAGCGCCGTGATTCCCTCATCGTGCCACAGCCGCCGATACTCGCCGAGGCTCATGAGCACGTTGCCCCGATCGTTGCCATATTCGCGATAGACAGCCGCGATGCGAAACTCCCGCGGTCCTGAGCCCGTCGCCAGCGTCAGCGGGTCGCCCTTCTTGAGCTGCAGCCGCCACGCGAGCGGCTCGGAGATCATCACGGCGCCGCGCTCGAACTCCGGCCAGGCGTCTCTGGCATCCCCCTCGGTAAGTTGCAGGCCCGCGTAGCTCTTGGGCGCCAGCTTCAGGGCATCGAGCGCGACGGGTCCGCTGGGGGACTCCACCATGACCCGGCGGCTCTCGCTGTGATCAGCGATCCCAGGCGTCGCAAGCAACGCGCGGATCACCTCGGGCTGCAGACGACGCTCTGGACGCTCCGCCCCCGGCCCCGGCGCCGTGACATAAATGTCAGCTCGCATCGTGTGTCCGAGCCATTCGCGCAGCGACTCGCGAAAACTCTCCACCATGATCGAGACGCCGATCATGGCCGCCACCGCCATCCCGAGCGCCGCCACGGCCACACCGGTGCGACTGAGGGAGGCGGCGATGTCGCTGAAGGCGAGCCGCGCCACTGGACTGGCGCGGCCGGCGATGGCGGCCGCGGCTTTCGCCAAACCCCGCAGCACGGCCGGAGTTGCCGCCGCTACGCTCAACAGCAACATGAAGAGCGCGGCGAAGCCGGCCAGCAGACTGCGACTGGAAGCCGCCACAACGATGCCGGCGCTCATGCCGAGCACGGCGCTGACAATGAGTAGCCGGCGCGCAAGGTGCACCGCGCTCGCCTCGAGCACCGAACGCCTCAGAGCGAGCTGCGGGGCGCTGCCAGCAACCTCCAGCGCGGGCAGCAACGCCGCGGCCAAGGCCGTGCCGAAGCCCGCCACGAGCGCCTCGAGGACCGAGCTTGGCGGCAACGTTGTGTCGTTGACCGCGACGACGAAATACAGATCATTGATCGTCTGCGACACGAGGCTGATCAGCTCGCGCCCGATCGCAGCGCCCAACAGCAAGCCGAGACCCGCCCCCACGAGCCCGAGCACTGCCACCTCGGTGAGCACGATGGCCAGCAACTCGGCCCGCGTCGCACCCAGCGCGCGCAGCACGCCGATGATGCGCCGACGCTGCAGCACCGCGAAACTGACGGCTCCGTAAATGAGCAATGTGCTCACGAGCAGCGCCAGTAAGCTCATCGCCTGCAGGTTGATCGTGAACGCCCGTGTCATGTCGAGGCTCGCGCGCGTGCGGCTGCGCGCCTCGTGCAGTTGCGCGTCCGCCGGAAGTCTGGCGCGCAGCTGCGCCACCACAGAACCCCCGCCGCCTTCAGGAACTCGCAGGTCGATGCGCGACAGACGGCCTGCCAT
>VBNY01000390.1 GCA_005877705.1 Gammaproteobacteria bacterium | reverse complement strand
TAAGCGTCTCGCCCGGCTCGCGCTTCGCTTCCCGGCGGCGCGCATGCAGGATGAATTCGGTGTAGCCGTTGGGTTGCTCGCGTCCCCTGAAGATGAGGTCGCAGGCGGCCGCGAAGGCAACGCCGCCAAAGTCCGGGGCCATCGGCTTGTAATGCGGATCGCCTGCATTCTGCCGGTCCACCACGGCAGCCATCCGCTCGAGCGCTGCCATCACCTGGTCGCGGGTGGTGATGCCGTGATGCAGCCAGTTCGCGAGATGTTGGCTGGAGATGCGCAGAGTCGCACGGTCCTCCATCAGGCCGACGTCGTGAATGTCAGGGACTTTCGAGCAGCCGATGCCCTGATCGATCCAACGCACGACATACCCGAGAATGCCCTGGCAGTTGTTTTCGATCTCCTGCTGCACCGCATCGGGCTCCCATTTCGAGTGCGACACGGGCAGGGTGAGGATGTCCGACAGCTTGGCACGAGGAAGCTTCTGCCTGATCTCCTCCTGGCGCTTCAGCACGTCGACCTGGTGATAGTGCAGGGCGTGCAAGGTGGCCGCCGTCGGCGACGGCACCCACGCCGTGGCGGCGCCAGCCTCAGGGTGCGCGATCTTCTGTACAAGCATGTCGGCCATCTTGTCGGGCGCGGTCCACATGCCCTTGCCGATCAGCGCATGACCCGGCAGGCCTTCGATCAGGCCCTGGTCGACGTTCCAGTCCTCGTAAGCCTTGATCCACGCTTGCGTCTTCATGTCGTTCTTACGGACCATCGGTCCGGCTTCCATGGAGGTATGGATCTCATCGCCAGTGCGATCAAGGAACCCGGTGTTGATGAACACGACGCGTTCGGCTGCCACCTGAATGCAGCGCCGCAGATTTACCGTGGTGCGGCGCTCCTCGTCCATGATGCCGATTTTTAGCGTGCTCCCGGGCAGCAGGAGCATTTGCTCGATGCGGCTGAACAACTCGCAGGTCAGCGCGACTTCGTCCGGGCCGTGCAACTTTGGCTTGACGATGTAGACCGAGCCGGCGCGGCTGTTGCGCAGCGTGGAGTTGCCCTTCAGATCATGCATCGCGATCAGGGCCGTGACGGCGGCATCGAGAAATCCTTCCGGAATTTCCCTGGCTGCCTCGTCGAGCACCGCGTCCGAATACAGGTGGGGGCCGACATTGCGCAGCAGCAGCAGGCTGCGTCCGGGCAGCTTGATTTGCGTGCCCCCGGGGGATGTATATACGCGGTCGGCCTGCAACGTACGGTGCAGCGTCTTGCCGCCCTTCTCGAAATCTGCAGACAGGGTGCCGTTCATCAGGCCAAGCGCATTGCGATAGACCAGTACCTTGTCCTCGGCATCGACCGCAGCCACGCTGTCCTCCATATCGAGGATGCTGGTGATTGCCGCTTCCAGGACAACGTCGGATACGCCGGCCGAATCGTCTCTTCCAATCGGATGATTGCGATCGATATTGATGTGGATGTGTAGGCCGTTGTTGACCAGCAGGATCGCGCTGGGAGAGGCCGGGTTACCTTGATAACCCGCAAACTGCTTGCGGTTCTTGAGCGTCTTGCCAGAGTCCATGCCGCAGCTGACGGCCAATGCGCCTTGTTCGACTCCGTAGGACGTAACATCACCGTGGCGGCCGCTTGCGAGCGGCGCGGCCTGATCGAGGAAAGCCTTGGCCTTGGCGATGACCTTCGCGCCGCGTGCCTTGTCGTAGCCCCTGCTGCTCTCACGCTGATCATGCGGGATCGCGTCAGTGCCGTAGAACGCATCGTACAGACTGCCCCAGCGTGCATTGGCTGCGTTCAGCGAGTAGCGCGCATTGGTCAGCGGCACCACGAGCTGAGGCCCGTAGATCTTGCTTATTTCGTCATCGACATCAGCCGTGGTGACGGTGCCTGCCGGAGGCTCATCAAGAAGGTAGCCGATCTCCTGCAGGAACGCGGCGTAGGCATTCGGATCTGTGGCCTTGCCCTGGTGAGCGCGGTGCCAGGCGTCGATCCCGGCCTGCAAGCTGTCGCGCAACTCGAGCAGTCGCTTGTTGCGCGGAGCCAGGTCCCGGTTGATTGCTGCAAGACCTGCCCAGAAGGCCTCAGGGCTGATCCCGGTCCCGGGCGCCGCCTCCCGCCTGATGAACTCGGACAGGGCGGCTGCGATCTTCAATCCACCGGCTTCGATGTAGCTCATCGCTATACTTTACCCCAGCGTCAGTGACGAGTCCGCTGAAGCCCTTGACAGCGGCTCAGGCCAGGAAGGATAAGCGGTGCGGCGACTCGGCGACTTTGGGGGGCTCGGCTGTGTGGTTGCGAATATTGCGTGTGTTAGTGAGTTGCGCAGGCTTGCCGCTGTTGATTCCCCAGGTAGCCCGAGCTGATGTGGTGCAGCTTTTCCCGGTAAAGAGCTTTGAGGCCGGCCGCGCCCTCGAGGCACCGGTCGCGAATGCCGCATTCGCCCCGGATGAGGGTGCGCTGCCGGCGCCCCCGTTCAGCGGCGTACTCACGGTCCGCGCCGCG
>VBNY01000389.1 GCA_005877705.1 Gammaproteobacteria bacterium | reverse complement strand
GTCGCACCGTGCTCGGTGGCGAACACGGGATTGAGGTCCATTTCCGAGATTTCAGGAAAATCCGCTACCAGCGCCGACACGCGCTCGATCATGTTTGCGAGCGTTGTCCGGTTCACGGGCTTCGCGCCGCGTACGCCACGCAGAATCTCCGCGGCCGCGATGCCATCCAACATCGAGAGCGCGTCTGCGGACGATGCAGGGGCCAACCGGAAGGTGATGTCCTTCAGTACCTCGACCAGGATGCCCCCCAGACCAAAGGCAACCAGCTTGCCGAACGCCGGGTCGGTGACCGCCCCGATGATGACTTCCTGTCCGCCGGAGAGCATCTGCTGGACTTGAACGCCGAGAATCTCGGCCTTCGCGTCGTACTTGCGGGCGTTGCCGACGATCGTGGCGTAGCCCTGCGTCACTTGCTCCGCCGACTTGAGGCCGACGAGAACACCGCCCGCTTCGGTCTTGTGCAAGATCTGCGGCGAGACGATTTTCATGACCACCGGGAAGCCGATGTCGGCAGCGAGCCGGGCGGCTTGCTCGGCGCTGCTTGCCACGCCCTCCCTCGGAACCGCGATCCCGTAGGCCTCGCAGACGCCTCTGGCCTCAGGCGCCGTCAGCGCCGTGCGGCCGGCTGCCTTGGCCTGATCGAGTATCTTGCGAACGGCGTTCCTGTCGTGTGTCATCTTCGATGCCTCAAGTGCTGCCTGGGTTGCCGCCAATGGCGGGCGCGTCAAATCACTTTCTTCGCGCGCAGTGCGGCGATGTCCTGCTTCCCGTAGCCGAGTTCCGCCAACACCTCATCGGTGTGTTCGCCCAGCAGCGGCGAGCACTTCACTTCGGTCGCGCTGTCACTCATCTTGATCGGGTTGCCCACGGTCAAATACTTGCCGCGCTTGGGATGATCCACTTCAACGATCGTGCCGGTGGCGCGCAGCGACGGGTCCGCGGCAATTTCCTTCATCGACAGAATCGGACCGCACGGGATGTCGTGCTCATTCAGCAGCGCCATGGCCTCGAATTTAGTCTTGGTAACCGTCCACGCCTCGATCGCCGACCACACCTCCTTCAGTCTGGGCAGGCGCGCGTTCGGCGTAGCGTAGTCGGGATGGGTAATCCAGTCCTCCTTGCCGATGAGGTGGCAGATCGGCTTCCACACCGCCGCTTGAGTGATGAAGTACAGATAGGCGTTGGGATCGCTCTGCCACCCCTTGCACTTGACGATGTTGCCCGGCTGGCCTCCCCCGGAGGCGTTGGCTGCGCGGGGCACGGAGTCGCCGAATTTCCCATGGGGATACTGCGGGTATTCCTGCATGACGCCCGTACGGGCGAGTCGCTGCTGGTCGCGCAGCTTGACCCGGCACAGGTTCAACACACCGTCCTGCATTGCCGCAAGCACCTTTTGCCCGCGACCGGTGCTCTTGCGCTGGTAGAGAGCCGCAACGATGCCCAGCGCAAGGTGCAGGCCTGTACCGCTATCGCCGATTTGCGCGCCCGTAACGAGCGGTGGCCCGTCGTCGAATCCCGTCGTTGACGCGGAGCCGCCCGCGCACTGAGCGACGTTCTCATACACCTTGCACTCCTCGTAAGGCCCCGGCCCGAAGCCCTTCACGGAGGCGACGATCATCTTTGGGTTGAGCTGTTGGATGCGCTCCCACGTGAAGCCCATGCGGTCGAGTGCGCCGGGCGCGAAGTTCTCCACCAGCACGTCGCAGCTCTTGACGAGTCTCTC
>VBNY01000388.1 GCA_005877705.1 Gammaproteobacteria bacterium | reverse complement strand
GTTCCAGTCGAGCACCGCCCACTCGAGCCGGCTGCAGCCCCGTGCCACCGCCGTGCTCGCCAGCCAGGCGAGCAGGCGCTTGCCGATGCCGCGGCCGCGTGCCTCCGGCAGCACGAACAGATCCTCCAGATAGATTCCCGGCCGACCCACGAACGTGGAGAAGTTGTGGAAGAAGAGCGCGAAACCGACCGGCTGCGCGCCGCTGCAGGCGAACACCACTTCCGCGTAACGGCGCGAGCCGAACAGAGTCGCGCGCAGCTCCTCGACCGTGGCGACGACCTCGTGCTCGAGGCGCTCGTAGCGGGCGAGCTCGCGGATGAAGGCGAGCACGACGGAGACTTCATGCTCGGCGGCGGGGCGAATGGTGATGGTGTCGCTCATGGATCCTCTGGAGAGCGGTGTGTAGTGGCCCGTCAGCCGGTGCTCTGCAGAGCCTGGGCGATGCCGCCGCAACTCGCGAGCAGCGCTTCGAACAGGTCGCGGTCCCGCCGCCCGCCCGCACGCCAGCGCTGCAGCAGGTCGACCTGCACGAGATGCATGGGATCGACGTAGGGATTGCGCAGTTGGATCGAGCGCTGCAGCGTTGGCTCACTATCGAGCAGGGCGCGGCTGTCCTTGATGGCGAGCACGTGCTCGCAGGCGGCGGCGTACTCCTTGCGGATGTCCACGATGAATCTCTGCAGCGGCTGCGGGGCCAGCACGTTGTAGTACTGGGCGATATCGAGGTCGGTTCGTGCCAGCATCGTTTCGACGTCATCGAGCAGGTTGCGCAGGAAGAACCAATGCGCGTACGCCTCGCGCAGTCGCGCCAGGCCGTACTTCTCCAGAGCGACGCGCAGCCCGCAACCGGCGCCGTACCACCCTGGAAGCATGTGGCGTGACTGCGTCCACGCGAACACCCAGGGCACCGGCAGCAGCGCCTCGATCCCTTCCGTCTCGGAGCGGTGCACGGAGCGTGAACCGATCTGCATTCCCTCGATCACGTCGATGGGCGTGACCGCGCGAAAGTACTCATAGAAGTCGCGCTCGCCGTACACCAAGCGCCGATACGCTGCGCGGCTCGCATCCGCAAGCGTCGCCGCACACTCCAGATGCGCGGACGAGTCCGGCGGCAACTTGCCGCGCCCGGCGGCGGAGGTCGCGAGGCTGAGCGCGTTGAAGGCTCGCTCCAGCGTGCGCATGGCGATCGGCCGCAGTCCGTAGCCTTGCTTGACCGTTTCGCCCTGCTCGCGCAGCCGCAGCGTCCCGTTGACGGCGCCGGCGGGCGCGGCCTTGACCAGGGTATCGATGCGCCCGCCGCCGCGCGGGATGCTGCCGCCGCGGGCGTGGAAGATGATCGGCCGCTCGCCGGAAGCCGTGAGCACTTGCGCCAGCGCGCCCTGCGCCTGATGGATGGCGAAGCGGGAAGCGCAGGCACCGCCTTCCTTGTTGTTGTCGGAGTAGCCGATCAGCACGCACTGCCGACGTCCGTGCGCCTCGAGATGCCGGCGGTACAGCGGGTCCGCAAGCAGCTCCTGCAGCGTCGCGCCGCAACGCTCGAGGGCCTCGAGCGACTCGAACTGCGGAGCGATATCGAGCGCCACTTCGCCCGTGCGCTTGTCGTAAACCGAGGCCCAACGCGCGAGCAGCAATGCAGCCAGCACATCGTCTGCGCCCGTGGCGCCGCTCACGATGAAATAGCCGACGGCCTCCGGCCCGTAGCGGTGACGGCCCTGAGCGATGGCCTCGAAGACCGCGAGGTTGCGCTTGCCGAGCGCGTCCAGCTCGGTGCGCGGCCCACTGTCCTTTTGCAGCGCGCTCGCGAGCAGCGCGCGGCGCTCGGCGCTCGGACGCTCGAGCCAGCGGGCATCGTCATGGCCGCGCGCGATAACCTGATGCAGCACGCTCGCGTGTTGACGAACGTCCAGCGTGGCGAGGTGGAAGCCGAATGTGTCGATCCGGCGCAGCAGCCGCTGCACGTAGAAGAGTCCCGCATGCGCGCCCTTGTTGCCTTTGAGGCTGGTGGCGATCAGCAGTACGTCATCCTTGAACTGCTGCGCATTCTCATAACCGTTGGCCCGTCCCTCGTACGTGTGGCGCAGCCGCTCGCCGAGCTGCGCCAGGAATACGCGGTAGGGCATGCGATCGTGGCGTGCCGGAGTTATCGCCCGGGCGCCCGGCAGCAGCGTCAGATAGTGTTCGATGCGCTCGCTGAGCTCGGCGGATACGCCGATGCGGCTCGCGCTTTGCGACAGGCGCTGCGCCAGCGTGTGGCAGTCCTCGAAGTAGGTGTTGACGATCACCTGCTGCTGACGCGCGAGAGTCTCGCGAATGGTCTTGGCGTGCACGTCGGCATTGCCGTCCATGTCGCCGCCCACCCACGACCCGAAGTGCAGTATGGCGGGCAGCTCGAGCGACTGCGCCGGCACCCCGAACAGCTTCTCGAGCGCCTGCGCGAGCTCCTCGTAGAACGCCGGCACCACGCGATACAGGATCTCCACGAGATAGAACAGAATCTGCTCGCGCTCGTCGGCGACCGTGAGGCGCTCGCGCGGCAGCTCTTCTGTTTGCCAAGCCGCCGTCAGCTCGGTGCGGATGCTACTCCAGATGTTGCGCGCATCCTGGGGCGTGAGAGTGGGATCGAGGCGATCGAACAGATGCTGGGCGATCCGTTGTTGTTTGCGCAGCAGGGTGCGGCGGGTCGCTTCCGTCGCGTGCGCCGCGAACACCGGCTCGATGCGCAGGCCGGCGGCGAGCGCGTCCTCGACGCCTCCCGGTTGCGGCCGCTGAGCTTCCCTCAGGAAATACTCGCGGCGGCGGCGCACGCGATGCACCTTCTCCGCGAGGTTGACCGCCTGGAACCAGGTGGAGAAGGCCCGTACGAGATCGCGCGCCAGTGCCGGCGGACGGTCACGGACGCACGCGCCGAGCTCGGCGCGCGCCTGCTCGTCGCCTTCGCGGCGGCGAATGGCGGCCACGCGGTCGAGCTCGACCAACTCGAACAGCTGCTGGCCGCCCTGCTCGCGCAGTATCTCGCCGACCAGCGCGCCCAGCGCGTGGACGTCGTCGCGCAGAGCCGCATGCTCGGGGGGGAACTGGATGTCGCTGCGGTTCACGATAAGCGGCCGGCATTCTACCCGATTGGCCCGGATCAGCCCGCCAGCAGGATGGATTCGGTGCGCTCGAGCTCCTCCGGCTGGCCGTAAATCACGACGATGTCGCCGTCGCGCAGTACGGTCTCGGTGGCGGGCTCACGGCCCAGGATGCCCTGACGCCTGATGCCGGTGAAGGTAACCTGGACTCCACGGCCCTGGACATCGCCCAGGGTGCGGCCCACCGCCCACGCCCCCGGCGGGACCACCACGGACTTGAGCTCTTCGCGGTATTCGTGCGTTTCATCGAGCGGGCGCGCATCGCCGCGGGGCACGATGTTCCTGAGAACGGCGTAGCGGTTGTTGCGGATGTCGCCCAGCGTGCGGATGACTCGGGCTACCGGCACGTGCAACAACATCAACACATGCGAGACGAGCATGAGACTCGCCTCGAAGGTTTCCGGCACGACGTCCGTCGCGCCGGCGTCCTGCAGCTCCTTGAGGCGCGCGTCATCCTGAGTACGCACGAGCACGGGCACCGCGGGACGCAGCCGGCGGATGCTGCGCAGAATGCCGACGGAAGTTCCCGGGTCCGAGAAGCTGATGACCACCACGCTCGCGGTGTCGAGCCCGACCTTGATCAGCAGGTCCTCGGCGGCGGAATCTCCGAAGATCACGGGGTCGCCCGCCTGGCGCGCGGCGCGGATGCGCGCCGGGTCGAGATCGAGCGCGATGTATTCGAACCCGTGCGATTCCAACACCCGCGCGACGTTCTGCCCGACGCGCCCGAAGCCACACAGGATCACGTGCTCGCGCCGCGCGATCTCGCTGGTCGCCGCATCCTCGCGCTCGCTCGCCGTGCCCGGCGGGCCCGTTTCGAACAGCAGCAAGCGGGCGACGCGCTTGTTGTTGTTGAGGATGAGCGGGCTCAGCACCATCGACAACACGATCGCCACCAGCAATGGCTGCCCGAGAGGCGCCGGGATGAGCTCCGACTGCAGCCCGATCGTGCACAGCGCAACGCCGAACTCGCCGCCGATCGAGATCACGATGCCGGTGCGCAGCGCCTTGAACCGTGAGGTCGTGAACGGCCGCGTCACGAGCGCGGCGATGGCCGCCTTGAGCACGACGATCGCGAGCAGCATGCCCGACACGAGGCCCAGCTCTCTCACCAGCAGCCGCGTGTCGAGCAGCATGCCGACGGAGATGAAGAACAGGCCGAGCAGAATGTCGCGGAACGGCCGGATGACCGACTCGATCTGATGGCGGTATTCCGTTTCCGCGAGCATCATTCCGGACAGGAACGCCCCCAGCGCGAGCGACAGGCCCGCGACATGCGAGACCCAGGCCGATGCCAGCGCGACGAACAACACTGTCAGGGTGAACAGCTCGCGCAGGCGGCTGTGGGCGATCTCGTGGAACAAGGGACGCAACAGCCAGCGCCCGGCCGCCAGCACCGCTACGACGGCCAGAATGCCCCCGACCACGGCGAGGGCGCTCTCGCGCATCTGGAAATGGTCCTTGCCGGCCACCAGTGCGGAGGCGAGCGCGAGAAACGGCACGAAGGCGAGATCCTGAAACAGCAAAATGCTGAACGCCAGCCGCCCAT
>VBNY01000387.1 GCA_005877705.1 Gammaproteobacteria bacterium | reverse complement strand
ATCTGCAAGCGGCGCGCGCGCGGGGCCGGGGCGTCATTCTGCTCACCGCCCATTTCACGCCGCTCGAGATGGGAGGCCGGATCCTCGCCTCCGTGGCTCCGATCCACTTTCTGTATCGACCGACGAAGAACGAGGTGCTGGCGCACTTCCTGAGCCGCTGCCGTTGTCACTACGGCGGCCGCCCCATCCCGCGCGACGATATCCGTGCTCTGATCACCGCGCTCAGGAACAACGAATGCGTGTGGTACGCCCCTGACCAGAGCTATCGCAAGAAAGGCGCAGAGATGGTTCCGCTGTTCGGCATTCCGGCCGCCACGAACACCTTGACGTCACGCCTGGCACGCATGACGGGCGCCAGCGTGCTACCCTATTTTTTCCAGCGCCTGCCGGGCTCGCAGGGCTACCGGGCGATCATCCATCCGCCGTTCGAGAACTTCCCGAGTGACTCGCCGGTGGCCGACGCCGAACGCTTCAACCACATGATCGAGGCACAGGTCCGCACCGTTCCCGAGCAGTACCTGTGGATTCACCGCCGCTTCAAGGGTCTCACGGAAGACTACCCCGATTACTACGGGCGGCACGCGCCGAAGCGAGCGTGAGCGCAGAGCAGCGCACGAGCTATGACCTGCTCGTAGTCGGCGGAGGCATCAACGGCACCGGCATTGCGCGCGATGCCGCCGGCCGCGGGCTCGCGGTGCTGCTGTGTGAGCAGGATGACCTGGCCGCGCACACATCCTCGGCCAGCACCAAGCTCATCCACGGTGGTCTGCGCTACCTGGAGGGATTGCACTTCAAGCTCGTGCGCAAGGCGCTCGTGGAGCGAGAGATCCTGCTCGGCGCGGCGCCGCACATCATGCGCCCGCTGCGCTTCGTGATGCCGCACGATTCGCATCTGCGGCCGGCGTGGCTGATCCGGGCCGGATTGTTTCTCTACGACCATCTGGCCAGGCGCCGGCGCCTGGCGGCCTCGGCCGCCATCGACCTGCGAACGCATCCGGCCGGTCAGCCGCTGCGGCCCAGCTTCCGACGCGCTTTAACGCGCTGGATGCTATGCGATTCGGCGCCACCGTCCTGACACGCACGAGGTGTGAGCAGATCGCGCCGCAGGCCGGGGGTTGGATCGCCACGCTCGTCTCGAGCAGCGAGCGCCGCTCGATCCTGGCGCGCGCCGTAGTGAATGCCACGGGCCCGTGGGTTAGCCGGTTCGTGCGCGATGTCTCGCCGGTTCGCACGACGCACGGCGTGCGGCTGGTCAAGGGCAGCCACATCGTCGTGCGACGGCTGTTCACGCATCGCTTCGCCTACATCTTCCAGAGCGAGGACCGGCGCATCGTGTTTGCGATCCCCTACGAGCACGATTTCACTCTGATCGGCACCACCGACGTGGACTACGATGGCGAGCCCTCCGCAGTACGGATCGACGCGCACGAGATCCGCTATCTGTGCTCGGTCGTGAACCGCTACTTCGTGCGGCAGATCACGCCCGCCGAGGTCGTCTGGAGCTATTCGGGCGTGCGGCCGCTGCTGGCTGACGAATCCAGCGACGCCTCGAGCGTCACGCGCGACTACGCGCTCGAGCTCGATCGGTATCCGGCGCCGCTGCTGTCGGTGTTCGGCGGCAAGATCACCACCTATCGCAAGCTGGCGGAGAACGCAGTGGATATGCTTGCGAGTGAGCTGGGGTCGCGAGCCAAACGCTGGACCGCCACGGCCACCTTGCCTGGCGGCGATCTACCGAGCGGCAGCTTCGCGGCTTTCTTGCGCACGGTCGAGCGGCGCTATCCATGGCTGCCCGTGAACTTGCGCCGTCGCTACGCGCGCGCCTACGGCACTCGCATCGATCGAGTGCTCGGCGATGCCGCCTCGCTCGCAGACCTCGGGCGCGAGTTGCTGCCGCAACTCTACGAGCGCGAGGCGGAGTATCTGTGTCGTGAGGAGTGGGCGCGCACCGCGGAAGACATTCTGTGGCGGCGGACCAAGCTCGGGCTGCAGCTGGCTGCGGCAGATTTCAAGCGCTTGGACGCATGGCTCGAAAATCGCAGCGCCCGCGCGTCGTTGACGGCTTGAGCAGTCACAGGAGGCGCACCATGGCCTTGATTCTTGCGCTCGACCAGGGCACCACCAGCTCACGCTCCATCCTGTTCGATCACGGCGGCAGCATCGTCGCCAGCGCGCAGCGCGAGTTGACTCAACATTATCCGCGCCCGGGCTGGGTCGAGCACGACCCGCGCGAGATCTGGGCTTCGCAGTCGGACACCATTGCGCAGGCGCTGGCGAAAGCGAACGCCGCGCCGGCCGACATCGTGGCGGTCGGAGTTGCCAACCAGCGCGAAACGACCGTGCTATGGGAGCGCAGCTCCGGCCAACCCGTGGCTCCCGCCATCGTGTGGCACGATCGGCGCACCGCCGAGGCGTGCGAGCGGTTCAAGAGCGCGGGCCTGGAGGGTGAGATCACCGCGCGCACGGGGCTCGTCCTCGACCCCTACTTCGCAGCGACGAAGCTCACCTGGCTGCTGGAGCACGTGCCCGGCGCCCGCGCGCGCGCGGAACGCGGCGAGCTCGCCTTCGGCACCATCGACAGCTGGCTCGCATGGCAGCTCACCGCAGGCAGGGCCCATATCACCGATGCCACCAATGCGAGCCGCACGCTGCTCTTCAACCTGCACACGGGCGATTGGGATCCGGTGCTGCTGGAGCTGTTCGGCGTGCCGCGCGCGTGCCTGCCGAACGTAGTGCCCTCCTCGATCGAAGCCGGAACGTTCACGGCCAACATCGCCGGCCGCGAAGTGCCTCTGGCGGGCATCGCCGGCGACCAGCAGGCGGCGCTCTTCGGACAGACCTGCTTCACCCCCGGCATGGCGAAGAACACCTACGGCACCGGCTGCTTCCTCCTGATGAATACCGGCGACAAACCGCTCGCCTCCACGCACCGTCTGTTGACCACGGTTGCCTGCCGCCGCAGGTCGATGCAGTACGCGCTCGAGGGCGGTGTGTTCGTCGCTGGAGCGGTCGTGCAGTGGCTGCGTGACGGCTTAGGGCTCATCGGTCGCTCGGACGACATCGAGCCGCTGGCCGCCAGCGTACCGGACAGCGGTGGGGTGTATTTCGTGCCGGCCTTCGCCGGACTCGGCAGTCCACACTGGGACCCGCGCGCCCGCGGCACTATCGTGGGTATGTCTCGCGGGAGCACGCGAGCGCACATCGCTCGTGCGGCTCTGGAAGCCATCGCCTTCCAGAGCGCGGAGCTCCTCACAGCCATGCAGCGGGATGCCGCGCAACCCGTCATCGAGCTGCGCGTCGATGGCGGCGCGACGGTCAATGATCTGCTGATGCAGTTTCAGGCGGACATGATCGGAGTGCCCGTCGTGCGTCCCACGATCGCCGAGACCACTGCCCTCGGCGCGGCGTATCTGGCCGGGCTGGCGGTCGGGTTCTGGGGCTCGCTCGATGAGCTGACGCGCAACTGGAAAGTGGGACGGCGCTTCGAGCCGCGCATGCGTCGCGACGAGGCGACGGAGCACCTGCGCCAATGGTCGCGCGCCGTCGAGCGCGCCCGCTCGTGGGCGCTCTG
>VBNY01000202.1:4241-36470 GCA_005877705.1 Gammaproteobacteria bacterium | reverse complement strand
CCAACGTGGTGCCGGATGATCACACCCGGTTCTATTTCGTCGGCATCGACAAGGCGCGCTTCAGAAAGCCGGTCGAGCCCGGCGATCAGCTCGTGCTCACCGCGCAGCTGGAGCGCGCTCTGAAGGGCATCTGGCGCTTCTCGACCATCGCGCTGGTCGGTGACAGCGAGGTGGCGCACGCCGACATGATGGTGGCGCCGGAGGCGGGCAAGTGATCGACGCGCGGGCCATTGTGTCGCCGCAGGCGCAGCTCGCGTCGGATGTCTCCGTGGGACCGTTCACGATCATCGGGCCGCACGTACAGATCGGTCCGGGGACCGTGGTGGGTCCGCACGTCGTGATCAATGGCCCGACGACCATTGGCGCGGGCAACCGCATCTTCCAGTTCGCCTCGATCGGCGATGCTCCGCAGGACAAGAAGTACCAGGGCGAGCCGACTGCTCTGCAGATCGGCGACCGCAACGTGTTTCGCGAGAGCTGCACCGTCAACCGCGGCACCACTCACGACAAGGGCGTGACGCGTATCGGCAGCGATAACCTGTTCATGGCGTACTCGCATGTTGCCCACGACTGTGTGATCGGCAACCACACCGTGTTTGCCAACTGCGCTTCTCTCGGCGGGCACGTCGAGATCGGCGACTGGGCCATCCTCGGAGGGCTCTCCGCGGTACATCAGTTCACGAAGATCGGCCTGCACGCCTTTCTCGCGGGCGGCGCGATCGTCACCCGCGATGTACCGCCGTACATCATCGTGGCGGGTAATCCGGCTCAGCCGCATGCGGTCAACTCCGAGGAGCTCAAGCGCCGCGGCTTCAGCGAGGACCAGATCCGCAACATCCGCGAGGCGTACCGCATCCTGTACCGCTCCGATCTGCTGCTCACCGCAGCGCTCGAGCGAATGAGGGAGCTGGCCGCGGCCCACCCGGAGATCCGCGCGTTCGTCGATTTCATCGGCAGTTCGACCCGCAGCATCGTGCGATGAGCGCGGCGACCGGGCGGACCGGCCACCCCACGAAATTGAGCCCTACGCTACTGATGGCGCGCACCGTCGAACCAGACGCACAATTTCGTGGGACCCCGGACTCCACCCCACGAAATTGAGCCCTACGCTACTGATGGCGCGCACCGTCGAACCAGACGCTCAATTTCGTGGGACCCCGGGCGCCGCCGCGGAATCGCTGCGCGTCGCCATCGTCGCAGGAGAGTCCTCGGGCGATCAGCTCGGCGCTGCGCTGATCGCAGCGCTGCGGGCCCGCGTGCCGCACGTGCAATGCTTTGGAGTGGCCGGTCCGAGGATGCTCGCGGCCGGCTGCGAGGCCTGGGCGGCGGCTGACGAGCTCGCGGTCATGGGTCTCACGGAGGTTGTGCGTCACCTGCCGCGGCTCCTGCGGCTGCGAGCCTCCCTGACCGCGCGTTTTCGCGCTGCGCGTCCCCACGTGTTCGTCGGGATCGACTCGCCGGAGTTCAACCTGGGACTCGCCAGGCGGCTCAAGCGCTCGGGGCTGAAGACCGTCCAGTACGTCAGTCCGCAGGTCTGGGCCTGGCGGCAGGGGCGCGTGCGCAGCATCGGCCGCGCGTGCGACCTCGTGTTATGTCTGTTGCCGTTTGAGAGCGATTTCTACGCGCGGCACGCTGTGTCGGCCGTGTTCGTCGGACATCCGCTGGCGGATCAGATTCCGCTCGAGGTCGATCGGGACGGCGCGCGGCGCGCGCTCGAGGTCGATCCGGCCGTGACGCTCGTCGCGCTGCTGCCCGGCAGCAGAATGGGGGAGGTCGAGCGGCTGGGAGCGGACTTCGCGTCGGCGGCGGCGTGGATCGCGGCGCGCCGGCGGGGATTTGAGTTCATCGCACCCATGGCAACGCCAGGCGTGCGTCGGGCGTTCGAGAGGAAAATCGCGGACCTGCCCGCGGCGCCTGCGATTCGTGTGCTCGACGGACAGGCGCAGCGCGCCCTGGCGGCTGCGGATGCGGTGCTCGTCGCCTCCGGAACCGCTACACTCGAGACGCTGCTGTCGGGGAGGCCGATGGTGGTGGCGTATCGCCTGGGAGCGCTCACCGCATTCCTCCTGCGGCGACTGGGACTGGTGAAGGTGCCTTACTTCTCGCAACCCAACCTGCTGGTCGGACGGCGGCTCGTGCCCGAGTTCTTCCAGGAGCAGGTGAGTGGCGCAGCACTCGGCAGCGCGCTCCTGGGTCAGCTCGAGGATCGCGAGCGCGTGAACGAGCTGCAAAGGGAGTTTCGTCGTGTGCACGAGACTCTGCGCCGCGGCGGCGCGGAGCGGGCGGCATCTGCGATCCTTGAATGTCTGCGCGGGGATAACACGTGAGGTGGTTCCGTAGGCGCGTCCGCGCACGACCGTCGCGGGTCGCCGGAATCGATGAGGCCGGCCGGGGACCGCTGGCGGGCCCGGTGGTGGCCGCGGCCGTGATCCTGCATCCTCGCCGTCGTATAGACGGCTTGGCCGACTCCAAGGTTCTCTCGCCGCAAGAGCGCGGGCGGCTCGCGCCGATCATACGCACGCGCGCTTTGGCGTGGGCGGTCGCGTGGGCCGATCGCGATGAGATCGATGCGTTGAACATCCTCGGCGCGACGTTTCTCGCCATGCGTCGCGCGCTGTTGCGCTTGCCCGTGTGCCCGACGCACGTGCAAATCGACGGCAACCAGTTGCCCTGCGTCGAGGATCTGCGCCTCGGCTGTACGCTCGAGGCGATCGTGGAGGGCGACGCCACTGTCGCTGCGATCAGCGCGGCGTCGATTCTGGCGAAGACCCACCGGGACGCGATGATGGAGGCGCTGGACCTGTGCTACCCCGGGTTCCAGCTGGCCGCTCACAAGGGCTACTGCACGCGCGCGCACCTCGAAGCGCTGCGCTGGCGCGAGCCCTCACCGCTGCATCGCAGGTCGTTCAGTCCGGTAAGGAGCGCGATGGAACCGCTGCTCATTCCTGAGGTCGATGAGCGCTTGACGGACACCGGCGCCGAGCCTTGAATGGTTCGCGCCTGAGAGTGCCTTGGGAACCGAAGTGCATGGGATTCGTTCACCTTCGCCTGCATACCGAGTACTCGCTGATCGACAGCGTGGTGCGCGTGCCGGAGCTCGTCAACGCCGTCGCCGAGGCGGGCATGGCGGCGGTGGCGGTCACTGACCAGAGCAATCTGTTCGCGATGGTGAAGTTCTATCGCGAGGCGCTGGCGCGCGGGGTGAAGCCCATCGTCGGCGTGGATCTGACCATACGCGAAGGCGGCGAGCGGCAGCAGGCGTCGAAGATCGCGCTGTTGTGTCAGTCACAGACCGGCTACGGCAACGTCACGCGGCTCGTGAGTCGCGCGTACCTCGAGGGGCAGCAACGCGGCGTCCCGATGATCGACCGCAGCTGGCTGTCGCCTCGCGACCTCGAGGGTGTGGTGGCGCTCTCCTGCGCGATGGAAGGCGATGTCGGGCGGGCGCTCGTGAACGCACGCGAGCAGGATGCGGAGCGCGCGCTCGATCAGTGGCTCGCACTGTTTCCGGAGCGCTTCTACATCGAGCTGCAGCGGCTCGGGCGGCCGGATGAGGAGAGCTACATAGCCGCGGCCGTGGCGCTTGCGGCGCGGCGCGGCGTGCCCGTGGTCGCGACCAACGATGTGCGCTTTCTCGAGTCCGACGACTTCGAGTCGCACGAGGCCCGGGTGTGCATCCACGACGGCGCGCTGCTGACGGATTCGGGCCGCGTGCGCCGTTACAGCCACCAGCAGTACCTGCGCGCGCCGCAGGAGATGGCCGCCTTGTTTGCCGACGTGCCGGAGGCGCTCGCCAACTCTGTCGAGATCGCGCGGCGCTGCAGTCTGATCCTGAAGCTCGGCGAGGTGCGGCTGCCAAAATATCCGCTGCCGAGCGGTGTTGGCACGGAGGACTTCCTGCGCGAGCAAGCCGCGCGCGGGCTGGCGCAACGGCTGGCGCAGCAGGCCGGGACGGCCCCGGCCGCGCACTACCACGAGCGCCTGCGCAGCGAGCTCGATGTCATCTGCCAGATGGGATTCGCCGGCTATTTTCTGATCGTCGCGGATTTCATCCACTGGGCGCGCGCCAACGGCGTGCCGGTCGGACCGGGCCGTGGCTCCGGCGCGGGCTCGCTGGTCGCCTACAGTCTCGGCATCACGGACCTCGACCCGCTCAAGTACGACCTGCTGTTCGAGCGCTTCCTGAATCCCGAGCGCGTCTCCATGCCCGACTTCGACGTCGATTTCTGCATGGACGGCCGCGACCGGGTCATCGAGTACGTCGCCCACAAATACGGGCGCGAGCGAGTCTCGCAGATCATCACCTACGGCACCATGGCCGCGAAGGCCGTCGTGCGCGACGTCGGCCGCGTGCTCGGCATGAGCTACGGCTACGTGGACCGGATCGCGAAGCTCATTCCCTTCGAGCTCGGCATCACTCTCGAGGAGGCGCTCGCGAAGGAGCCGGAGCTGAAGAAGCTGTACGAGTCGGAGGATGAAGTCAGGAACCTCATCGACCTCGCGCGCTCGCTCGAGGGGCTGACCCGCAACGCCGGCGTGCACGCCGGCGGAGTCGTGATCGCGCCGTCGGTGTTGACGGACTTCGCGCCTCTATATCGTGACGACTCCGGCGGCAGCGTCGTCACGCAGTTCGACAAGGACGACGTCGAGGCCGCGGGGCTCGTGAAGTTCGACTTCCTCGGGCTGCGCACGCTGACGATCATCGACCGCGCCGTGGCGATCATCAACCGCACGCGCGCGCTGCCCGGCGCGCCGGCGCTCGATATCGGCGCGCTGCCGATGGACGATGCCGACACCTACACGTTGCTGAAGTCCTGCCGCACGACTGCGGTGTTCCAGCTCGAGTCGCGCGGCATGAAGGATCTGATCCGCCGGCTGCAGCCGGACTGCTTCGAGGACATCGTGGCGCTGGTGGCGCTGTTTCGGCCGGGACCGCTGCAGTCGGGCATGGTGGATGACTTCATCAGCCGCAAGCACGGCAACAGCTCGGGCCCGATCGACTACCTGCACCCGAGCCTGGAGACGATCCTCAAGCCGACCTACGGCGTGATCCTGTACCAGGAGCAGGTCATGCAGATCGCGCAGGTGCTGGCGGGCTACACGCTCGGCGGCGCGGATCTGCTGCGCCGCGCGATGGGCAAGAAGAGCCCCGAGGAGATGGCCAAGCAGCGCTCCGTGTTCGTGAACGGCGCGCTCGCACGCGGCGCCCGCCAGGGGCTCGCCGCGCATATCTTCGACCTCATGGAGAAGTTCGCCGGCTACGGCTTCAACAAGTCGCACTCCGCCGCCTACGCGCTGCTCTCCTATCAGACTGCCTACCTCAAGGCGCACTACCCGGCGGAGTTCATGGCGGCGGTGCTGTCGGCGGACATGGATCACACAGACAAGGTCGTCACGCTCATCAAGGAGTGCACCGATATCGCTCTCGAGGTCCGCCCTCCGGACATCAACACCTCGCGCTACGAGTTCGCCGCCGCCGGCGACCGCGCGATCCGATATGGGCTGGGCGCCGTGCGCGGCGTGGGGCAGGGCGCGGTGGAGGAGTTGATCGGTGAGCGCGAGGCGCACGGGCCCTACAGGAGCCTCGAGGACTTGTGCCGCCGGCTCGATTTGCAGAAAGTCAACCGCCGCGTGTTGGAAGCGCTGCTGCGCTCGGGCAGCCTCGACGGCCTCGGCGCCAACCGCGCGACGCTCATGCAGCGCCTGCCGGCGGCGATGCAGCTCGGCGATCAGGACTCGAAGGCGCACCAGGCCGGGCAGGACGATCTGTTCGGGCTCGCGCCCGACGAGCGTGCCGCCGCGCCGTTGCCTGCGCGCGCGCTGGAGCTGCCCCCCTCGGCCTGTACCTGACGGGCCACCCGATAGGGCGGTTCGAGGCGGGGCTGGCGCGCTGCGTCTCGCACCGCATCGGCGATCTGGTGAGCGACAAGCCCGTCGCCGGCCTGGAGCCGGGTCGCTTCGGAGGCGGCAAGGCCGTCACGGTCGCCGGACTCATCGATGAGGTCAAGAAGCGCGGCCCGCGCGTGATCCTGACACTGGATGACCGCACCGGCCGGATCGAGGTCACGCTGTTCGAGGAGACCTACCAGAAGTACCGCGACCTCATCGCCAAGGATGCATTGGTGCTGATCGAGGGCATGCTGCGCTTCGATGAGTTCAGCGACTCCTGGCGCCTGGCCGCGCGCCGCATTACCGAGCTCGACAAGGTGCGCGAGCAGCAGGCGCGGCGCCTGGTGCTCAAGTGGCCGCCGCGCGCCGACTCCGCAGCGCTGTCCGCCCGGCTTGCCGAGGTACTGGCGCCATGGCGTCCCGGTCCCTGCGCTGTCACTGTCGAATATACGGGCTCGGGCGCCTGCGGCGCGCTGACGCTCGGCAACGAGTGGAGCGTGCGCGCGAGCCGCGAGTTGCTCGAGCAGCTCGAAGGGCTGGTCGGTCGCGGCGCCGTAGACGTGGTGTACGGCGCGCCGGCGGCCGCCGCCGGCGCATCGTTTTCCGCTGACGGACGCTGATTGAGCGCTTCGCCGTGCGCTTGCGCACGGCGCGGCGCGCCCGTACCCTCCCTCGTTCATGGCCGTTGCCTTCCTGGATTTCGAACAACCGATTGCCGAGCTCGAAGCGAAGATCGAGGAGCTCAAGCACATCCCCTCGGACTCCGAGGTCAACATTCAGGAGGAGATCGGCCGGCTGCAGGCGAAGAGCCGCCAGCTCACCACCAGCATCTTCGCGAGCCTCACGCCGTGGCAGATCACGCAGCTCGCGCGCCATCCGCAGCGGCCTTACACGCTCGACTACCTGAACGCGATCTGCAGCGAGTTCAACGAGCTGCACGGCGATCGCATGTACGCCGACGACCTGGCGATCGTCGGCGGTCTGGCGCGGATCGAGGGGCGCGCGATCATGGTCATCGGCCACCAGAAAGGCCGCGACACCAAGGAGCGCGTGCGCCGCAACTACGGCATGCCGAAACCGGAGGGGTATCGCAAGGCGCTGCGCCTGATGCGGCTCGCCGAGCGCTTCAGCATGCCACTGATCACGCTGATCGATACCCAGGGCGCTTACCCGGGCGTGGGCGCGGAGGAGCGCGGGCAGAGCGAGGCCATCGCGCGCAACCTGTTCGAGATGTCGGTTCTGAGCGTGCCGATCGTGACGGTCGTCACCGGCGAGGGCGGCTCGGGCGGTGCGCTCGCCATCGGTGTGTGCGACCGGCTGCTGATGCTCCAGTACAGCACTTACTCGGTGATCTCGCCGGAGGGCTGCGCCTCGATCCTGTGGAAGAGCCAGGACAAGAAGGAGGCGGCCGCCGAAGCCCTCAACCTCACGGCCGATCGCCTCGACAAGCTCGGGCTCGTGGACGAGGTGATCGAGGAGCCCCTCGGCGGCGCGCATCGTGACCCCACCGCCATGTCCGGCAAGCTCAAGGAGGCCCTCGTGCGGCATCTGGAGCAGCTCGAATCGACGCCGCGCGATCAGCTGCGGGCGGTGCGCTCGAGCAAGATCGCCTCGTTCGGAGTGTTTTCCGAGACCGGGTAGTGCAGAGGAGCCCGTCTGTACTCAAGGCGCAAGTGGCCGTGTTGATTTCCGCCAACGCCGCCTTCGGACCCGAATGGCTCGCCGCGCATCTGACCGGTCTGGTGCCGGACTACCCCGACGTTTCCCTGTGCGTTGCGCTGAGCGGCGGGATCGACTCTACGGCGCTGCTCGCGGCGCTGGCCGCGCGCCGCGGCAAACAGCCTCGTTTGCGGGCCGTGCACGTGGACCACGGGCTGCATCCGAGCTCACCACAATGGAGCGCCCATTGCCGCTCTGTCGCTCGCGGCCTCGGTGTGCCGCTCCAGGTTCTCGCCACGAAAGTCAGGCGTGCGCGCGGCGCCTCACTGGAGGCGGCCGCACGCGAGGCGCGCTATCGACTGCTTGCGGAAACACTTGCCCAGGGCGAGATCCTGTTGACTGCGCACCAGCAGGACGATCAGCTCGAGACGGTGCTGTTGCAGCTGCTGCGTGGCAGCGGCCCCGCGGGATTGGCAGCCATGCCGGCGATCGCGCCCTTTGCAAGCGGTTGGCTCGTCCGACCGCTGCTGTCACGTACACGCGCCGAGCTCGAAGCGTGGGTGCGCGCGCGCGGCCTCGCGTGGATCGAGGACGAGACGAACGCCGACGAGCGCCTGGATCGCAACTATCTGCGGCACCGTGTGTTGCCTCTGATTCGCGCGCGCTGGCCCGGGTCGGCGGTGGCGGTGACGCGCTCCGCGCGCCATGCGGCGGAGGCGCAGCGGCTCCTGGATTTGCTGGCGCGCGCCGACGTCGAGCGCGCGAGCGACGGCGATTCGCTGTCCGTCAAGGCGCTGCGTGCGCTGGCTCCGGATCGGCGCCGCAATGCGCTGCGATTCTGGATCGCAGGGTCGGGACGGCTGGTGCCGGAAACGCGCCGGCTGGAGGAGATCGCCGGGCCGCTGCTCGATGCGCGCGCGGACGCGAATCCCCGCGTCGCGTGGGGGCGCGTGGTCGTGCAGCGCCATGCGGATCTGCTGTCCATCGGCACGCGCGAGCGAGACGTCAGCGCGGCGGAGCCCGCCGCAGCGTCGCCGCCGCCTGAGATTCCCTGGCCGTGGCAGACCGCATCCTCATGCGACCTGCCCCGGCGCTTGGGCAGGCTGCAGCTCAAGAGCGATGAGCGCGGGCCGCTCGACCTCGACGCGCTGCCCGAGGTGCTGACGATCCGCTGGCGCCGGGGAGGCGAGCGGCTGCGCCCGCGGCGCGGCGGCCCGCGCCGTGCGCTCAAGAGCTTACTGCAGGAAGCTCATGTGTCCGTGGCGCAGCGGGCGCGCCTGCCGTTGCTGTTCTCGGGAGAGCAGTTGATCGCGGTGGCTGATCTGTGGCTCGATGCGTCGGTGCAGGCCACCGCGCCCGCGCCGCGCCGCGCCCGACTGCTCTGGACGAACTGATCCCACCCCGCAGGGGCTGCGGATGTGGTAGCCTGCTGGCCCGTCGTTAATGCGCCTTCATGGCAGCGGTCCTCACGACGGGAAGCCCCCAGAAAGTCATGACGCGTTTCGTATTCGTCACCGGCGGTGTCGTGTCCTCGTTGGGCAAAGGCATCGCCGCCGCTTCGCTCGGCGCGATTCTCGAGGCCCGCGGCCTCAAGGTCGCGATGGTCAAGCTCGATCCGTACATCAACGTCGACCCGGGCACGATGAGCCCGTTTCAGCACGGCGAGGTGTTCGTCACGCACGACGGCACGGAGACCGACCTCGATCTCGGCCACTACGAGCGTTTCGTGCGCACCACGACCGGGCGCAACAGCAACTTCACCACCGGGCGCATCTACGAGCGGGTCATCGCCAAGGAGCGCCGCGGCGACTATCTCGGCGCCACGGTCCAGGTCATCCCGCACATCACCGATGAAATCAAGCGCAGCATCAAGCTCGGCGCCGACGGCGCGGACGTCTGCATGGTCGAGATCGGCGGCACCGTCGGCGATCTCGAGTCGCTGCCCTTCCTCGAGGCCATTCGCCAGCTCGGCGTGGAGCTCGGCCGCAGCAACTGTGTGTACATGCACCTGACGCTGGTGCCGATCGTCGGCGGCTCGGGCGAGATCAAGACGAAACCGACGCAGCATTCGGTGAAAGAGCTGCGCGGCATCGGTATCCAGCCGGACGTGCTGCTGTGCCGTTGCAAGCACCCGCTGCCGGAAGAGCAGCGCCGCAAGATCGCGCTGTTCACCAATGTGGAGGAGCGCGCCGTGATTTCCGCGGTGGACGCGGACGACATCTACCGGATCCCGATGCTGTTGCACGAGCAGGCACTCGACGACATTGTCGTCGACAAGCTGCGCCTCGAGGTGCCGCCGACCGAGCTGGCCGAATGGCGTCAGGTGGTGAGCGCCAAGGCGAATCCGGACGGGCAGGTGGATATCGCCATGGTCGGCAAGTACGTGCAGATCCGCGACTCTTATCTGTCGCTGCACGAGGCGCTGATGCACGGGGGGCTGAAGAGCCGCACGCGCGTCAACATTCACTACATCGAGTCGACGGACGTCGAGCAGCACGGCGCGCATCTGCTGAAGGGCATGGATGCGATCCTGGTGCCCGGCGGCTTCGGCGAGCGCGGCATCGAGGGGAAGATTCAAGCCGCGCGCTACGCCCGCGAGCACGGCGTTCCGTACCTGGGCATCTGCCTCGGCATGCAGGTCGCCATCGTGGAATTCGGCCGTCACGCGCTGGGCCTGGCGGATGCCAACAGCACCGAATTCAACAGGGCCACCCCGCACCCGGTCATCGCGCTCATCAGCGAGTGGCAGGACCAGGCGCGCGGCGCGCAGCTGCGGGACGAGAGTTGCGAGAAGGGCGCCACCATGCGCCTCGGCGCGCAGGAGGTGCTGCTGGGCGCCGGCACCCGCTCGCGCGAGATCTTCGGCAAGGAGCTCATCATGGAGCGGCATCGCCACCGCTACGAGTTCAACAACACCTACCTGGAGCGCTACCGGCAGGCGGGCCTGCGCTTCAGCGGCTTCTCGCGCGATGGGCTCGTCGAGCTGATCGAGCTGCCCAATCACCCGTGGTTCATCGCCACGCAGTTCCACCCAGAGTTCACCTCGACGCCGCGCGACGGGCATCCGCTGTTCACCGGGTTCATCCGCGCGGCGCGCGCGCAGCGGGCGTCCCAGCTGCCGCAGGCTGCGGGTGCCTGAAGGTAAGCTTGCCGACATGAAGCTTGTCGGACATGACGTCGGGGTCGAGCGGCCGTTGTTCCTGATCGCCGGCCCCTGTGTCATCGAGAGCCCGGCGCTCACCGAGGAGATTGCCGGGCGGCTCAAGGAAATCACCGCGCGGCTCCAGATCCCGTTCATCTTCAAGGCATCCTACGACAAGGCCAATCGCTCCTCGGGCGCGAGCTACCGGGGTCCGGGAATCGATGCCGGGCTGAAGGTGCTGGAGAACGTGCGGCGTGCAGTCGGCGTGCCGGTGCTGACGGATGTCCATGAGGACACGCCGCTGGCGGAAGTCGCCGCGGTGGTGGACGTACTGCAGACCCCCGCATTCCTGTGCCGCCAGACCAACTTCATCCTGAACGCCGCCTCGCAGGGCAAGCCGGTCAACATCAAGAAGGGCCAGTTTCTGTCCCCCTGGGAGATGCGCAACGTAGTGGACAAGGCGCGCTCGACCGGCAACCACGCCATCCTCGTGTGCGAGCGTGGCGTCTCGTTCGGCTACAACAACCTGGTCTCCGACATGCGCTCGCTGTCGATCATGCGCGACACGGGCTGTCCGGTTGTATTCGCTGCAACGCACTCCGTGCAGTTGCCCGGCGGGCAGGGCTCCGCCTCGGGCGGGCAGCGGGAGTTCATTCCGGTGCTGGCGCGCGCCGCGGTCGCCGCCGGGGTGGCGGGGCTGTTCATGGAAACCCACCCGCAGCCGGACCAGGCGCTTTCCGACGGGCCGAACGCCTGGCCGCTCGGGCGCATGGAGCCGCTGCTGGCGACGCTCAGGGAGCTCGACCGGGCGGTCAAGGCCCGGCCGTTCGAAGAATCGCTGCTGTAATCGTGCGCGCATGCCCATAGAAGGAATGCAAGCCCCATGAGCCGAATCGCCGAGATCCGCGGCCGCGAAATCCTCGATTCCCGCGGCCATCCCACCGTGGAAGCCGACGTCATCCTCGATTCGGGTGTTGCCGGCAGAGCGGCGGTCCCGTCGGGTGCTTCCACCGGGACGCGCGAAGCGGTCGAGCTGCGCGATGGCGACAAGAAGCGCTACGGCGGCAAGGGCGTGCTCACGGCGGTGGAGCATGTCAACACCGTGCTGCGGCAGGCGCTGCTCGGCCACGACCCGCGCGACCAGGCCGGCATCGATCGCAGGCTGATCGAGCTCGACGGCACGGAGAACAAGGGCCGGCTCGGCGCCAACGCGCTGCTCGCTGTATCGGTTGCGAGCGCGCACGCGGCGGCGCGCGATGCACGGCTGCCGCTCTATCGCTATCTCGGGCAGGCGCTCGGCGATGGCCGCGAGCCCGTCATGCCCGTGCCGATGATGAACATCATCAATGGCGGCGCCCACGCCGACAACAGCCTGGATATCCAGGAGTTCATGATCCTGCCGGTCGGGGCGCCGAGCTTTCGCGAGGCGCTGCGCGCCGGCGCCGAGGTGTTTCATGCGCTCAAGAAGCTGCTGCACGAGCGCGGTCTGTCGACAGCCGTGGGCGATGAGGGCGGCTTCGCGCCGAGCCTTGAGTCCAACGAGGCGGCCCTCGGGATCATCCTGCAGGCGATCGACACGGCCGGCTACCGCCCCGGCAAGGACCTGTATCTCGGGCTCGACGTCGCGAGCTCGGAGTTCTTCAGCGACGGCGCCTACGAGCTCGAGTCCGAGCAGCGCCGCTTCTCGAGCGCCGAGTTCACGCGCTACCTGGCAGACCTCGCCGGCAAATACCCGATCATCACGATCGAGGATGGCATGAGCGAGAGCGACTGGGACGGTTGGGCGCAGCTCACGCGCGCGCTCGGCGCCCGGCTGCAGCTGGTCGGCGACGATCTGTTCGTCACCAACACGAAGCTTCTGCGCGAAGGCATCGAGAAGCACATCGCGAACGCCATTCTCATCAAGCCGAATCAGATCGGCACGCTCACCGAGACGCTGGCCGCGATCGGCATGGCCGAGAAGGCGCACTACGCCTGCGTTGTGTCCCATCGCTCCGGCGAGACGGAGGACAGCACGATCGCGGACCTCGCGGTGGCCACGGCCGCCACGCAGATCAAGACTGGGTCGCTGTCACGCTCCGATCGGGTCGCAAAGTACAACCAGCTGCTGCGCATCGAGGCCGAGCTCGGCAAGGTGCGTTACGCGGGACGGGACGCGTTTCCGGTCAAGATCTGAAGCGGCCGGCGCGGAAGTTTCGCGCGCGGCGCGCTGTCTGCTAGGCTGTTGCGCGTATGAAGTGGCTCGTGACAGCGTTGTTTGCCGTCGTCGTCGTCCTGCAATACCGGATCTGGCTGTCGGAGGATGGCGTGCGCGAGCTCGATCGTCTGCAGCGGGCGGTCGCGGTGCAGCGGGTAGCGAACGAGCGGCTCGCCGAGCGCAACCAGCAGCTGGCCGCCGAAGTGCGCGATCTCAAGACGGGGATGGAGGCGCTGGAAGAGCGAGCGCGCAGCGATCTCGGCATGATCGGCGGCAACGAGACCTTCTATCAGGTCGTACCGCCCCGGCCGGCCGCGGGCGGTCGGTCGGCGCCTGCCGTTGCCGCTCGCTGACACCCCACGAGAACTCACCTCGGCAAATTCTCCGATGCGTTATTGGCTCGTCCTGCCGGCAGCGGGTGTGGGCCGCAGGTTCGGCGGATCCAGACCGAAGCAGTACGCGCCGCTGCACGGCCGTACGGTCATTGAGTGGGCGCTGGCACCGTTTCTGGCGGACCCGCGTTGCGCCGCAACCGTGGTCGCCATCGGGGCGGGCGATGCGTACTGGGGAGAGGTTGCGCAACGTCTGGTCAAAACGGCGCGGCCCCCGCCAGTCAGTACGCGCTTGTCTCGCCGCGTTGCAGGACCGAGCCAGCGCGCAAGACTGGGTACTCGTTCACGACGCCGCGCGGCCGTGCCTTCCCGCGGAGGATCTCGAGCGCCTGCTCGGGCGCCTCGGCTCTCATCCGCTCGGTGGCTTGCTGGCCGCTCCCGCCGCGGACACGTTGAAGCGCGAGCGGCTAAGCGGTGACCCTACGGGTGGGGATCGGGAAGTTGCGCAGACCGTCGATCGCGCCGGTCTGTGGCGTGCATTGACGCCGCAAATGTTTCGCTACGGACGGCTGTGCGAGGCATTGGATCGCGCGCTCGCGGCGGGGCGTTGGCCATCAGACGAGGCGCAGGCACTGGAATGGCTCGGGGAGTGTCCGAGCCTGGTGCAAGGGTCGGCGACGAACATCAAGGTCACAGCCCCCGACGATGTGTTGATCGCGGCGGCGCTATTGCGTGCACGAGCCACGGCCGCGAGCGAGGAGCACTCCCCATGAGAATCGGTTCCGGAATCGACGTCCACGCCTTTGGCCCTGGCGACTTCGTCATGCTCGGCGGCGTGCGTGTCCCTCACTCTCGTGGCGTGGTCGCGCATTCGGATGGCGATGTGGTGCTGCATGCGCTGTGCGATGCGCTGCTGGGGGCGGCCGGGCTGGGCGATATCGGCCAGCACTTCAAGGACTCCGACCCGCAATGGAAGGGCGCCGACAGCGGGCGCTTCGTGCGAGCCGTGCTGGAGATGCTGCGCAACCGCCGCCTGCGTGTCGCAAACGTCGACGTCACGGTGCTGGCGGAGGTGCCCAAGGTGGCGCCCTTCCGGGACGAGATGCGCCGCCAGATCGCGCAGTTGCTGCAAGTGAGCGAGCACCACGTCAACGTCAAGGCGACGACGACCGAGCGCTTGGGGTTTCTCGGTCGCGCCGAGGGCATTGCCGCCCAAGCGGTTGCGTTGCTCGAGGATGGCTGAAGAGCGCCAGCGGTCCGATCGTAAAATGAATCAGGCTTGGCTGGAGGCGGCGTTTGCGCCGCCGCGCGCCCACGGAGAGCCGCTCGCTCGCGGCGCCCTGCGTGTCGAGCCGGAGGACTTCAGCGTCGAGGAACAGCTCGGTTTCGCTCCCGCCGGAACCGGTCAGCACGTGCTGCTGAAGGTCCGCAAACGAAACGCCAACACGCACTGGGTTGCGCGTGAGCTGGCACAAAGCTGCGGCTGCCGCCCTGCGGATGTCGGGTACGCTGGCCTGAAGGATCGTCGCGCCGTCGCCGTGCAGTGGTTCTCCGTGCCCCAGTCCCGGTTGACTCCCGAGGCCTGGCGAGCGGTGGGCAGCGCCGATTTCGAAGTCCTCGAGGCGTACGCCCACTCGCGCAAGCTGCCGCGCGGCGCGCTGGCCGCCAACCGCTTCACCATTCGCATCCGCGACGCCGCGGTTGACGATGCGCGACTCGCGCAACGGGTAGCCGAAATCCGCCGCCGGGGCGTCCCGAACTATTTCGGGCCGCAGCGCTTCGGGCGCGACGGCGCCAATCTCGTGCGCGCCGCGCACGAGCTGCACTCATTGCGAGCTCCGCAGCGAGGTCTGGTGTTGTCGGCCGCACGCAGCCTGGTGTTCAACGCCGTGCTTGCCGAGCGCGTCCGCGATGGCAGCTGGGAGCATCTGGAGGACGGTGACATCGCCAACCTTGACGGCCGTGGGAGCATCTTTCCGGTCGGCACTCTCGAGCCGCAGCTGCTCGAGCGCTGCGCGCGGCTCGAGATTCATCCAACGGGACCGCTGTGGGGGCGCGGCGCGCCGCCCTCGGGCCGCCGGGTGTTGGAGCTGGAAGCGCGCGTCGCGGCCGAATTCCCGCAGGCGTGCGCGCTCGCTGTGGGAGCTGCAATGCGGCAGGAGCGCCGCAGTCTGAGGCTCGCCGTGCACGATCTGAGCTGGGCACGCGACTCTCGAGCCATCGAGGTGCGCTTTCGCCTGGCGCGCGGCAGCTTCGCCACGGCCGTGTTGCGGGAGCTGGTCGAGTCGGACGCGGCGCAGCAGGGGGAGAGTGAAGCGGATTAGGGCACCGATTGCGCGGGCCACGGGGACAGTAGAACGTAGACCGCTCCCGTACCACCATCGACCTGACGCGCGGAGACGTATGCAAGCACGGCGCCCGTGCGCCGCAGGACCGCGCTCACCGCGCTTTTCAACACGGGGCCCCGATGCCCGGAGCGCAGGCCTTTGCCGTGAATGATCCTTATGCAGCGGATGTCGCGGTCCTGTGCATGCGCGATAAATTCGCGCAGCGCCGGCTTGGCCTCCGCGACCGTGAGTCCGTGCAGGTCGATCTCCGCCTGCACGCGATAGTGCCCACGGCGAAGCTTGCGCAGGATGGACGTCGGTACGCCCGGCCGGTGGAAGACGAGCTCTTCGCCGCTGGCGAGCACCGGGTCGCTCGGGTCTGCGTTCAGGCTCTCCTGCAGCACCGCCTCGCGGTCGGCGCGGCTGAAACGGGCGCGCGGGGCAGGTCTGCGCGGGCTCGCGGCGGGAGTTTCCCGTGCGAGCGGCTTGACGTCCCGGACCGCATCCCGGAACAGGCGGACATCCTCGTCGTCGGGTGTGGGACTCACGCTACCTCCGCAGGCTGCCTTGCTATAGTGACGCGCCGTTCACGAGTATCAAAATACGGCGGTTCAACCCACCTCCCGTGAAGATCCTGATCAGCAACGATGATGGCTTCCGCTCAGAGGGCATCGGCCTCCTGAGAGAAGTCCTCGCCACGCTTGCCGACGTGACGGTCGTGGCGCCGGATCGCAACCGCAGCGGCGCCAGCAACTCGCTCACGCTCGATGTGCCCCTGCGCGTGTTCGAAGCGGAGCCTGGCGTGTACTCCGTCCCCGGAACCCCGACGGATTGCGTACATCTGGCGATCTCCGGTCTCTTTGACTACGAATATGACATGGTGGTTTCGGGCGTCAACGACGGTGAGAATCTGGGCGACGACGTGCTGTATTCCGGGACCGTCGCGGCCGCCGTCGAAGGGCGCTTCCTCGGTCTGCCCACCATCGCCGTCTCGCTTTGCACCGGGCCGGAGAGCGGCCGGCATTTCGACAGCGGGGCCCGAGTGGCGGGACTGCTCGTCAGCCAGCTGCTGCGCAAGCCTCTGGAAAGCGCTCTGATCCTCAACGTCAACGTCCCTGACGTGCCGTTCGAGGAGCTGCGCGGCTTTCGCACCAGCAGGCTGGGGTTTCGCCACCGCTCCGAGCCGGTCATCCGCGCGCACGACCCACGGGGCCGTCCCGTCTACTGGGTGGGACCGGCCGGGCCGGAGCAGGATGCCGGGCCCGGCACGGACTTCCACACGGTCACTCAGGGGTACGTCTCGGTGACTCCGCTGCAGATCGACTTGACGCGCCACGCCGCGCTGCCGGCCGTGGAGAGCTGGCTGGAAGGCATCGATGGTTGACCTGCGGTTCTCTGGCATTGGCATGACCTCTGCGCGCACGCGCGACCGGCTCGTGCAACGCTTACGCGAGCAGGGGATCGCGAATCTCGCTGTGCTGGATCGGATTCGCAACGTGCCACGCCACATTTTCGTTGACGAAGCCCTCGGCAGCCGGGCTTATGAGGACACGGCGCTTCCCATCGGGTTCGGTCAGACCATCTCGCAACCGTACATCGTTGCGCGCATGACCGAGGCGTTGCTGAAGGGCGGTCCGTTGCAGAACGTACTCGAAGTTGGGACCGGATCCGGCTACCAGACCGCCGTGCTGGCTCCGCTCGTTGAACGGTTGTACACGATCGAGCGCATCGAGCCGCTTCTGACGCGTGCCAAAGAGCGCATCAAGGAGCTCGGGATCCGCAACGTGCGCTACCGTCACGGCGACGGTGCGGTGGGCTGGAAGGGGCATGCGCCGTACGACGCGATCCTGGTGGCCGCCGCTCCGCTCACGGTGCCGGAGCCGCTCATCAAGCAGCTCCAGGTGGGTGGCCGTCTGGTGGTCCCTGTGGGCCCGGAAGGGGAGCAGGAGCTCGTGAGGTTCGTACGCCACGAGCAAGGGGTGCTGCGGGAATCCCTCGGCTCGGTGGCGTTCGTGCCGCTGCTGGGCGGCACTGCCTGAAGAGCGCGGAGGTCCAGAAATGAGATTATATTAGTGTGATAAGTACCTGATTCGAATTGAATGAATCGCAGCGGAGCCCGGCGCCCCTCAAATAGCTTGCGTGTTTATCTGAGACATGCTTAACATCTCACCCTGTCTGCTAATGCCGACAGCTCTGAAGGGAGCTAAGGTGGCGGGCAGAAGGCACAGGGAGGAGGGACGTCGAAAAGAGCAACAAGAAGGCGAGCAGAAGAACAAGAAGTACGCAATTGTTCGAGTCTGTCAGCTTCGAATGATTGTTCGGTTGGTTGGGATTCCTCCCCTTGTGTCTTCTGCCGGCCGCCCTCGCGGCCTTTGTTTTTTTTATTGGCTGAAAAGGGGCCGAAGGCCCTTTTCAGCGAGCGCGCCGAGCGAAGTTTCGGGGCCCGCGGGCAAAAAGCGTGGTTTTTGCCCGCTAGAGAGCATGCCGGTTCCGGCGATCAGATAAAGAAAAGGGCGGCGGCGACCCGCCGCTCCTCCTGTACGAGAATGTTGAACGTGCGGCAGGCCGCACCGAGGTCCATCGCCTCGAGCCCCACCCCCCGAGCAGTAAACGCCGAGCGCAGTGCCGCCGACGGGAAGCGTTGTGTCGGTCCCGTGCCGAGTAGAACCAGCTCGGGCTGCAAGGCCAGGAGCGGCTCGAGGTGAGCCGCCGAAAACTCTGCAAAGCTCAGCGGCTCCCAGTCCGTGATCAGGGCATCGGCGGTGACGATGCAGCTGCGGCGCACACTCTGCTCCCCCACCCGTACCTCGGCAGCGGAATACGCGCGGATCAGATTGACGCGCGAGCTGCTTTCGAGCGTGAACTTCATGGAACGATACGATACCGCCCGTGCGCGAGATCGTCATCGTCGTGGCCGATCTGTATTTGCCCGCGGAGGCGGGCAGTAGCTGGTCGACAGGTGTGAGCGGGGCGATGCCCGGGCTCGAGCACGCGGCGCGCTTCGGCGCGAGATCGGTGCTCGAACGGGGCTGGCGCGACCGGCTGGCTCGCTGGCTCGGTCGCGACGATCTCGCGCAGGCGGCGCCAGCGAGCGTCGCGGCCGCCGGGCTGCAGACAGGGGATGCGCAGATGGCATGGATTGCCACGCCAGTGCACCTGACCGCCAGCCTCACGAGCCTGCATCTCGATCACCGCAGCATCCTCAGGCCGCCGCCCTCACAGCTGGAGCGCCTCGCGCAGGACTTTGCAGCTGCGTTTCGCGACTCCGGGTTCCGGTTGCAGCCGCTGCCTTGCGGAGATTTCCTGCTGCTCGGTCCGAGCATGCCGCAAGCACTGACGACCGAGCCGGCGCGCTCCCTCGTGGGCGGCCTCGCGCAGTCGTTGCCGGGCGGGGCCGGTGCGCCGCTGTTGCGACGACTGGGCGCGGAGATCGAGATGTGGCTGCACGGGCATCCACTCAATCAGATGCGTGCCAGCCGTGGTGAACCAGCCGTGAGCGCGTTGTGGTTGTGGGGAGGCGGACCGACGGCGCCGCACGCGCAACCGGCGCTGACCGATGGCAGTGGCGCCACGGGACTCGAGTTGGCGTTTGGATCCGACGCCTATGTACGCGGCCTCTGGCATCTGCAAGGCGGCGAGGTACGGCCGCTTCCGCAGCAGCTGCCCGAGATATTCAGCTATCCTCGCGCGCAGCGGGCAGCGCTGGTCATGGAAGTCGCTCAGGTGTTGCACTCGAATCCGAAGTGGACCGTGCTCGAAGCGGTCGCGGAGCTCGATCGGCGCTTCGTCCGGCCCGCGCTGCAGGCCCTCGGCCGCGGCGCTGTTGCGAGCCTCCTGGTGCTCGCCAACGACCGGCAACTGGCCGTTCGGTCACGCGATCGCCTGAAGATCTGGCGCCGTTCGCGCCCCGGCCTCGAGGGGCTGCAGTGACTCTGCGGATCGTGCGCCGCGAGGCTGGGCAGCTGCAGTCCCCGGGCTTGAGCGCGGCTTTGCATCCGGTCCTGCAGCGTATCTATCTGGCCCGCGGCGTGCGTTCGGCTGCAGAGCTCGATATCTCGCTCGCCCGCTTGCTGCCGGTCGGCACCCTGGAGGGCATCCCGGCGGCGGTGGACCTCCTGCTGCAACACCGCAGCGGCGGTCGCGTGCTCGTGATCGGCGACTTCGACGCCGATGGCGCGACGAGCACCGCCATGATGGTCAGAGCGCTCAGCAGCTGGGGATTCGCTGCGGTGGATTTCCTCGTCCCGAATCGCTTCGAGTTCGGCTACGGTCTCACGCCCGAGATCGTCGCCCTTGCCGCGACGCGCTCGCCGACGCTCATCGTGACGGTGGACAACGGGATCTCGAGTGCCGCCGGGGTGGCTGAGGCGCGCTCACGCGGCATCGATGTGCTCATCACCGATCACCATTTACCCGGGGCGCGGCTGCCGGACGCCAACGTGATCGTCAATCCCAATCTCGCCGGCAGCAGCTTCGGCAGTCGCTCGCTGGCGGGTGTGGGCGTCGCGTTTTACGTGCTGGCCGCCGTCAAACGACGGCTCGATGAGGCACAGCTCACTGCCGCCGGGGCGGCCCATCCGGCGCAGTTTCTCGACCTCGTGGCGCTCGGCACGGTGGCGGATGTCGTGCCGCTCGATGCGAACAATCGCGTACTCGTGGCGCAGGGTTTGAGACGTATCCGCGCGGGCCGCTGTGTGCCGGGAATCCGTGCGCTGCTCGAGCTCGCGGCACGGGGCCATGAGCATCTCACCGAGGCCGATCTCGCCTTCGGCGTCGCTCCCCGGCTCAATGCCGCCGGACGCATCGACGACATGACCGTCGGCATCCAGTGCCTGCTCGCCGACAGCGACGAGGCGGCGCGCCTGCTGGCGGCGCGTCTCGACCAGCTCAACGAGGAGCGGCGCGCCATCGAGGCACGCATGCAGATTGAAGCGCTGGCCGCGGTGCGCCGGCTGCGCGACCCGGGCCCGCATGCGCTCGAGCGCAGCGGCGTGTGCCTGTATGACGAGAGCTGGCATCAAGGCGTGGTCGGCCTGGTCGCAAGCCGGGTGAAGGATCGGGTTCGCCGCCCGGTGATCGCCTTCGCCCTCGCGGGAGAGGCGCTGCTGCGCGGCTCCGCGCGCTCGGTCCCTGGAATTCACATCCGCGACGTGCTGGACTCGATCGCCGCGCGCCATCCGGAGCTGATCAGCAAGTTCGGCGGCCACGCGATGGCCGCCGGGCTGACCCTCGAGCGCGCCAAGCTCGATACCTTCGCCCGGGCATTCGACCAGGAAGTGGCCCGATGGACCGGCCACGCCGGCGCGGATGCCATCGAGACAGACGGCGAGCTTGCCGTGCGGGAGATCGCGCTCGAGACGGCGCAGGCGCTGCGTGCCGGCGGCCCATGGGGGCAGGCATTCCCGGAGCCGAGCTTCGACGGCACCTTCACCATCCGCAGCGCGCGGGTAGTCGGCGAGCGTCATGTGAAGATGTGGGTGGAAGTGGCGCACAGCGGACGAGCATTCGATGCGATCGCCTTCAATCACATCGACGCGCACTGCGAGCCCGTGCTGCCCGAGGGGCCCATGCAGCTCGTCTACCGCCTGGATGTGAACGAGTATCAGGGCGAGCGGCGACTGCAGCTGCTGGTCGACCACCTCCTGCCGCTCGGTCAGACACGAGATTGAGCTGTTGAAAATCGCGCGGCTTGCGCATCGGGCGCCGCTCAATTAGCGTTACCGCCCGATCCGCACATCCCAACGCCGCTGCAATGGAAGTCAATCAGCTCAAGCGCCAGCTCAAAGACCTCGGGGAGCGCGTCGCCTCGTTACGGGGGTTTCTTTGAGTACGATCGCAAGCGGGAGCGCCTCGAGGAAGTGGCTCGCGAGCTCGAGGACCCGACCATCTGGTCGAACCCGCAGCGCGCCCAGGAGCTCGGGCGCGAGCGCGCGCGGCTGACTGCCGACACCGGCGAGATCGATCGTAGCGCGAAGGCAATCGCCGAGGCCGCCGAGCTGCTCGAGCTCGCGGAAAGCGCGGGCGACGAGGCCGCCGCGCGCGACATCGAGCGCGACGCGCAGCGCCTGGAAGCCGACGTGCGCCACCTCGAGTTGAAACGCATGTTCCGCGGCGAGATGGATTCGCACAACGCCTTCCTCGATATCCAGGCGGGCGCGGGCGGCACCGAGGCGCAGGACTGGGCGCAGATGCTGCTGCGCATGTATCTGCGCTGGAGCGCGGCGCGCGGCTTCAGCTACGAAGTGATCGATTCGAACCCGGGTGAGGTGGCCGGCATCAAGAGCGCCACGGTGCAGATCAAAGGCGACTACGCGTACGGCTGGCTGCGCACGGAAACCGGCGTGCACCGGCTGGTGCGCAAGTCGCCGTTCGATTCGGGCAACCGCCGCCATACCTCGTTCGCCTCCGTGTTCGTCTCGCCGGAGGTCGACGACGACATCGAGATCGAGGTCAATCCCGCGGACCTCAAGGTGGATGTCTATCGTTCCTCGGGCGCCGGCGGCCAGCACGTCAACAAGACCGAGTCCGCGGTGCGCATCACGCATCTGCCGAGCGGCATCGTGGTGGCGTGTCAGAACGAGCGCAGCCAGCACAAGAACCGCTCGACGGCCATGAAGATGCTGAAGGCGAAGCTCTACGAGCTCGAAGTGAACAAGCGCAACGCCGCCGCCAAGGTGCTGGAGGATTCGAAATCCGATGTCAGCTGGGGCAACCAGATCCGCTCCTATGTGCTCGACCAGTCGCGCATCAAGGACCTGCGCACCGGCGTGGAGGTCGGCAACACCACGGCGGTGCTGGACGGGGGTCTCGATCAGTTCATGGAGGCCTCGCTCAAGGCGGGAGTCTAAAAACCACATGACAGAAGCGAAACACGGCGACACTGAGCGCGAGCCCGGCGACGAGCACAAGCTCATCGCGGAGCGGCGCGCGAAGCTGGCGCAACTGCGCGCGGCGGGGGCCGCGTATCCGAACGAGTTCCGGCGCGACGCGCTCGCCGGTCAACTGCTCGCCGCGTTCGGCGAGCGCCCGCAAGAGTGGCTCGAGGCAAATCCAACACGGGTGAGCGTCGGCGGCCGCATGCTGTTCAAGCGCCTGATGGGCAAGGCGAGCTTCGCGAAGATCGCCGATCGCACCGGGCAGCTACAGCTGTTCCTGCAGCACGATGCGCTTGGGTCCTCCTACGATGCGTTCAAGAGCTGGGACGTCGGCGACATCATCGGCGCGAGCGGCGTGCTGTTCCGCACCAAGACCGGCGAGCTGTCGGTGCGCGTCGACAGCCTGCGGCTGCTGGTGAAGGCGCTGCGGCCGCTGCCCGACAAGTGGCACGGGCTGGCGGACACCGAGCTGCGCTATCGGCAGCGCTACGTCGACCTGATCGGGATTTCCTCGACGCGCTCGAGTTCCTCGAAGTCGAGACCCCGATGATGCAGCCGATTCCCGGCGGTGCGGCGGCCCGCCCGTTCGTCACGCACCACAACGCGCTCGATCTGGACATGTATCTGCGCATCGCGCCCGAGCTGTATCTGAAGCGCCTGCTGGTCGGGGGCTTCGAGCGCGTCTACGAGATCAACCGCAACTTCCGCAACGAGGGGCTGTCGACCCAGCACAACCCGGAATTCACCATGCTCGAGCTGTACCTCGCGTACGCCGATTATCGTGATCTCATGGACTGGATCGAGAAGGCGTTGCGCGGCATGAGCGATGCCCTTCACGGCATGCGCCAGATCCGCTACCAGGGCCGCGACTACGACCTCGGCAAAGCATTCCGCCGCGTCACGCTCGAGCAGGCGATCATCGAGAACAATCCCGGTATCGATCCGCTCTCGCTGCGCGACCTCACGTATCTGCGCAAAGTGTGCGAGCGGCTCGGCCTCAAGCCCGACGCGCACGACGGCCCGGGCAAGCTGCAGATCGAGATCTTCGAGAAGACCGCCGAGCACACCCTGCTCGATCCGACATTCGTGCATGGCTATCCGGCGGAGGTGTCGCCGCTGTCGCGCGCCAATGAGACCGATCCGTTTCTCACCGACCGCTTCGAGTTCTTCCTGGCCGGACGCGAGATCGCCAACGGTTTCTCCGAGCTCAACGATCCCGAGGACCAGGCGGCGCGCTTCAGGGCGCAGGCGGCCCGCAAGGACCGAGGCGATGAGGAGGCGATGTTCTACGACGCCGACTACGTGCGCGCGCTCGAGTACGGCATGCCGCCGGCGGCGGGACTCGGGGTGGGCATTGACCGGCTGGTCATGTTCTTCACCGACTCGCCTTCGATCCGCGACGTCATCCTCTTCCCGAACCTGCGCCCGGAGGCGGATTGAGGCGGCGCCGCCGGCTCATTCCGGCAGCGTGTAGGGAAGCGCGAGCTGCTCGGCTTCGATGAGCGCCGTGTCAGGCGCCACGCTCGCAGCGCCGCGGGGTTCCGGCTCGCCGGCAACGAGCGGTGCGACGGCCAGGAATTCGCAGCGGCCGTCCGCGAGCTGCACGGCTTCGACCACCCTGAAAGCGCGGCCGTCGCTCAGGTGACCGGAGTCGCCCGGCTGCAGCCGCAGCGGGCCGCGCGAAGCGAAGCGCTGCAGGCGGCGCTTCACGCGCCCGCGATAGTGAGCGCGCGCGATGACCTCCTGGCCGGTGTAGCAACCCTTGTCGAACGCGACGGCGCCGAGCACGTCCAGATTCAACATCTGCGCCACGAATTGTTCCGTCGTCGCAGCGTAGACTTCGGGGTGGCCGGCGGCGATCTGCAGGCGGCGCCACGATTCGCGCTCGGCTGGCGTGCAGGCAGTCACGGCCGACGCCTGATCCGCTGGCGAGATCAGCAGCCAGCGCGCGGGGTCGTGCGCCACACGCACGACAGTGGAGTTGCCAACGCGCGCTTGCGCGTTCAGGGCCTGTGGCAACGTGCTCCCAGCGGGCGCCTTCGGCGGCAGCGCAACGAGGCCGCTGACGCGCCAGCTTGCTGACTCGTCCGTGACGGTCACTTTGGCGCGCAGAATGAACTTCGACAGGCGGCTCGCCACGGCCGGCCCGAGCTCGCGCGGCAGGATTGCGAGCAGCTCGTGGTGCTCGAGCTGCAGCAGCCGCAGCAGCCCGATCACGCGGCCCTGCGGGTTGTGATACCCCGCGAGCAGAGAGTGCTCGAGCGTGAGGCGCGCGACATCGTTGGACAACTGTCCCTGCAGGAAGGGCACGACGTCGGGACCGCGCACGCGCAGCGCTCCGAGATCGGCGAGCGGGACTGAATTGCAGTCTTTTTCCATGGACCGAGGGTGTTGGTTTCCTGCAGGTTGCGGTGGTTCCCGAGAGCGAATTCTGGCAGACTTACATCAGTATGCCCCCATCCCTGGCCGATTCCGAGATGCCGGCTGAGAGCGCCGGCGCGCATCCGCACGCGCCGAGCCAAAACGCTGCCGCAGGCAGCTTTCGGCCAATCAAGGAAATCGGTGGCGCTGCGGGACCCGAGCCGACGCGCTTCGGCGATTGGGAAAAGAAGGGGCGCTGCATCGATTTCTAAGCCCATGCCGCAACGCCCGCTGTCCCCTCATCTGTCGGTGTACAAATTCAAGTACACGCTGGCCACATCCATCTTGAACCGCGCCGCGGGCCTGGTGCTGTCCCTCGGACTGCCGGCACTCGTGTACTGGCTCATGGCGGTCGCGAGCGGCACGAGCGCCTACACCCGTGCGAGCGCGCTGCTGTCGCTCGGGGTTTTCAAGCTGCTGTATCTGGGCCAGCTCGCCGCCTTCTGCTACCACCTCGTCGCCGGAGTTCGGCATCTCATCTGGGATACCGGGCGCGGTCTGGAGCGCGCACAGGCACAGCGCAGCGCCTGGGTCGTGGCCGGGGTCAGCATCGTGCTGATGGTGCTGCTCGGATACTGGGCCTTTCTGGCGGGAGCGCGCCTCTCATGAGCCTGCGCAGCCCGCTGGGCAGGGTGCTGGGGACGGGCTCGGCGAAGGAGGGCGTCCAACACTGGTGGCTGCAGCGTCTCACCTCCCTTGCGCTCGTGCCGCTATCGATCTGGTTCGTGGTGTCGCTGCTATCGCTGCCGTCGTTCGATCATGCGATCGTCGCGGCCTGGATGAGCCAGAGCTGGACGGCGCTGCTGCTGGTGCTGTTCGTTGTCGTGGGCGCGTGGCACTCCCAGCTCGGTGTGCGCGTCGTCGTGGAAGATTACGTGCACGCCACGGGTGTGAGAACCCTGACACTCGTCGTGGTCACTTTCGCCCATGCGCTGCTTGCGGCGGCCGGCGTCTTCGCGATCCTGAAAGTGGCGTTCGGAAGTGCCGCATGAGCGGCTACGAATTCATCGACCACAGTTATGACGTCGTCGTCGTCGGCGCGGGCGGGGCGGGCCTGCGCGCCACCCTCGGGCTGGCCGAGGCCGGGCTGTCGACTGCATGTATCACCAAGCTGTTCCCCACCCGCAGTCACACCGTTGCCGCGCAGGGGGGGATCAGCGCGGCGCTCGGCAACATGGGCGAGGACGACTGGCGCTGGCACATGTACGACACCGTCAAGGGCTCGGACTGGCTGGGCGATCAGGACGCCATCGAGCTCATGTGCAAGGAGGCGCCGGCAGCGGTGATCGAGCTCGAGCACTACGGAGTGCCGTTCTCGCGCACCGAGGAAGGCCGCATCTATCAGCGCCCCTTCGGCGGCATGACGACGCACTTCGGCAAGGGCATCGCGCAACGGACGTGCGCCGCCGCCGACCGCACCGGGCACGCCATGCTGCACGCGCTGTATCAGCAGTCGATCCGCCACGCCGCGAGCTTCTTCGTCGAGTACTTCGCGACCGATCTGCTCATGGAAGACGGCGCCTGCCGCGGCGTGGTGGCGCTCGACATGACCGACGGCAAGTTGCACCGCTTCCGCTCGCACATCACGATTCTGGCGACCGGCGGCTACGGCCGCACGTATTTCTCCTGCACGTCGGCGCACTCGTGCACCGGCGACGGCAACGCGATGGTGCTGCGCGCCGGATTACCGCTGCAGGACATGGAGTTCGTGCAATTCCATCCCACGGGCATCTACGGTGCCGGCTGCCTGATCACCGAAGGGGCGCGCGGCGAGGGCGGGTATCTCACCAACTCGAAGGGCGAGCGCTTCATGGAGCGCTATGCCCCCAACGCCAAGGACCTCGCTTCGCGCGATGTCGTGAGCCGCGCCATGACGATCGAGGTGCGCGAGGGCCGCGGCGTGGGCCCGGAGCACGACTACATCGATCTGCATCTCGAGCACCTCGGGCCGGAGGTCATCCACGAGCGCCTTCCCGGGATCGCCGAAACCGCCCGCATCTTCGCGGGCGTCGATGTCACCAGGCAACCGATCCCGGTTCAGCCCACGGTTCACTACAACATGGGCGGCATTCCGTGTAACTGCTACGGTGAAGTCGTGCAACCGAAAGCCGGCGACCCGGACAGCACGGTCGCGGGGCTCATGGCCGTGGGCGAGGCGGCGTGCGTATCGGTGCACGGAGCAAATCGACTCGGTTCCAACTCGCTGCTCGATCTGGTGGTGTTTGGGCGGGAGGCGGCGCGTCGCTGCGCTCACCTGCTCACCCCCGGCACGCGGCACAAGCCCCTCGCGAAGGATGCGGGCGATCCGGCCGTCGCGCGTCTCGATCGACTGCGCAACGCCAAGGGCTCACGCCCGACCGCCTCGATCCGCCTCGAGATGCAAAAGGCGATGCAGCTGGACGCGGCCGTGTTCCGCACCGGGCAGACCCTCGAGCAAGGCATGCAGAAGATTGCACGCACGTTCGAATCGTTTGCCGACGTGCGGCTCACGGATCGCTCGCTGATCTGGAACACGGATCTCATCGAGACGCTCGAGCTCGAGAACCTGCTGCTGCAGGCCACCGCCACGATCCACTCGGCCGAGAATCGCACCGAGAGCCGCGGCGCGCATGCGCGCGAGGACTTTCCCAACCGCGACGATCACAACTGGCTCAAGCACACGCTCGTGTGGGTCGAGGGTCCGGGACGCACGCGCTTCGCCTACCGCCCCGTCCATCTGCAGACGCTCACCGGCGAAGTCGAGTCGATTCCGCCCAAGGCGCGCACCTACTAAAGGCCGACGCACGGAGAGATTCTGATGGCCGGATTTCGACTGCCGCCCAATTCCCGCATCCGCAAGGGCCTCACGCACCGCGCCACTCCCGGCGCGGGCGAGGTGCGGGCCGTGCGCATCTACCGGTTTGATCCAACATCGGGACAGAACCCGCGCCTGGACACGTTCGAGCTGGACGTGAAGGGCTGCGGGCCGATGGTCCTCGATGCACTGATCCACATCAAGGCGGCCGTCGACTCGTCGCTCACGTTCCGCCGTTCGTGCCGCGAGGGCATCTGCGGCTCGTGCGCCATGAACATCAACGGCGTGAACCGACTCGCGTGCACCACCGCCATGCAGGACTTGAGTGGTGCTATCCGCATCTACCCTTTGCCGCACATGTCGGTAGTGAAGGATCTCGTGCCGGACCTCACGGACTTCTACGCGCAGTACGCATCAGTGAAGCCATGGCTGCAGGCGCGCACGCCGGCGCCTCCCGACCGTGAGCGCCTGCAGTCGAAGGAAGAGCAGGAGCGGATCGATCGCCCCGCTGCCTGCATCCTGTGCGCCTGCTGCTCGACGGCCTGTCCGAGCTATTGGTGGAACAGCGACCGCTTTCTCGGGCCGGCGGCGCTGCTTGCGGCCTACCGCTGGATCGTCGACAGCCGCGACGAGGCCACCGGGGAGCGCCTGGACGAGCTTCAGGACCCGTTCCGGCTGTACCGCTGTCATACGATCATGAACTGCACCGATGCCTGTCCCAAGGACCTGAACCCGGCGAAGGCGATCGCCGAGATCAAGAAGCTGCTCGTCGAGCGCCAGTGCTGACGAAAACGAGACGTATGGCCGGCACCGGTAGCGCGGGTGCGGCAGCGGAGGCGCAGGCGGGCAGCCCGGGCGGCGCCGGTTTGGACCCTGAAGGGCGCCGGCTCCTGTGGCGTTGCCGCCGTGGAATGAAGGAGCTCGACGTGCTGCTCGAGCGATTCGCTCGCGAGCACTTGGCCCTCGCCTCGAGCGAGCAGCGGCGGACGTTCGACCGATTCCTGGATCTGCCGGACCCGCTACTGGCGGATTACCTCCTGGGGCAGGTCACCCCCCCCGAGCCGGAGCTGGCGCGCCTCGCGTGCCGGATCTCCGGGCGGCTCCCCGGCGGCATGATCTGACGGAGACCGGCCTTTGAGGGCATCCCGGCGATCCCCCCAACAAGGGCGCATCATGAGGGGCCACCTGTTAGACTCATTACATCTTCTGATGGACTCGACGTCCAGAGCTGTATCCCCGCCGCAACGCCCCGTTGGCGGCGAAGCGCCTGAACTTTCGAAAGCGTTCAGGGTCTATTCAGGTCGCGGCGCGGCGGCCTTCTGTCATGGGAGTAGAGGGCGCGATGAGCGCCGATGTGAGCGATCTCAGCCTGGTTCGCCGCGTACAGCGCGGCGACAAGGGAGCGTTTGATGCGCTGGTGCTCAAGTACCAGCACAAACTCGTCAAGCTGGTCATGCGTTATGTGCGCAATCCGGCCGAAGCCGAGGATATCGCCCAGGAGGCTTTCATCAAGGCCTACCGTGCCTTGCCGCAGTTCCGTGGAGACAGCGCTTTCTACACCTGGCTGTACCGCATAGCCATCAACACCGCCAAGAACGCCGTCGTGTCGCGTGACCGCAGCCCCATCGAATATGACCTCGACCGCAACAACCCCGAGGGGCTCGTCCTGACCGATGAGATCCGCTCCACCGTCAACGCCGCGATCGAGGCCTTGCCGGAGGATCTGCGCACGGCCATCGTGCTGCGCGAGCTGGAGGGACTTTCCTACGAAGAGATCGCCGCCGCGATGGATTGCCCCGTGGGGACGGTGCGGTCGCGTATCTTCAGAGCACGTGAAGCCATCGACCGCCGCCTGCGTGAAGTGTTCGAAGGCGGGCTGGGTCGCGCGGAGGAGCTGGGATGAACGAGGAGCTCGACAGTCAGTTGTCCGCGATGTTCGATGACGAGCTGCCGTCCGCCGAATGCGAGCTGTTGGCGCGGCGCTTGTCGCGTGATGAGCCGCTGAAGGCCCGCTGGGGCCGTTATGCGGTGATCGGCGCGGCCGTCCGCGCCGAGCGTGGCGTGCGCCTGAACGCCCGGCTGGCCGGACGGGTGAGCGCGGTGCTCTCCACGGAGCCCGCCCTGGCCGGGACGGCGATGGCACAGCGTTCCGGGCCGTTCGCCAAATGGTGGCAGCCGGTTATCGGCGCTGCGATGGCGGCCGGAGTGGCGGCCGCGGCCGTCCTGTGGCTGCGCTCGCAAGTGCTGCCCGAGCCCGGTCCGCTGATCACACAAGCGGGCGCGCCTGCGACGGCTGCTGCTTCCCCGGCGAGCACGGCGGAGCCGGACAGCTACGTCGTGCCGCAAACGCCCGAGCGCCGGGTAGTCGTCCCGAGCACAGAGCTCGCCAATTACGTGGTCGCGCACAGCGAGTTCTCCTCGCCGGTAGCCCGCCGCAATCTGTTGTCCGCCTTCATGGCGAGTGAATCGGGAACGGCGGGCACCCCTGCGGGGTCTGATGAACCAGTGGAGGACGCGCAAGACAATGCCAAGACTACGCAGTAGCGCGCGCTCCAGCTGGCTCGGTTGCGCTCTGGCGGTGGCCACGGTCGCCGCCGCAGAGGAGCCGGGCAAGTGGCTGGAGCGCATGAATGAAGCCCTGACCACGCGCAACTACGATGGGACGTTCTCGCACTGGCAGGGCGGCAAGGTGGAAATGCTGCGCATCATCCACCGCGTACAGGACGGCGCGGTGGCCGAGCGGCTCGTGTCCCTCGACGGCTCGGGGCGCGAGTTCGTCCGCACCGGTTCGGATCTTGCCTGTTACCTTCCCGACAAGCGCACCGTGCTGGTGGAGCGGCGGCCGGCGGAGGAGTCGCTGTTCGGCGGCTTCCCGGCCATGAACGAGGAGACGGCCAGGTTCTACGACGTCAAAGAGGTCGCCCGGACGCGCCTGAACCGGCGCGACACCCACGTCATTGCCGTGTCGCCCAAGGACGAGTTCCGCTACGGATACCGGCTGTGGATCGATGATTCGACCGCCATGCCCCTGAAGACGCAACTCTGTGATGGGCGCGGTCATGTGATCGAGCAGATCGTCTTCGCGAACCTCACGCTGTCCTCGCACATTCCCGATTCCGACTTGAAGCCCGAGGTTTCCACCGAGGGCTTCCAGTGGCTGCGCAACGAGTCGCTGGCGCCGAAGGGCTCGCCCACCTCCGCCTCGCTGGTGTGGAATGCCCTGAAGCTCCCGCCGGGGTTCAAGATGACGGCGCGCTCGGCGCAGACCATGCCGGGATCGACCGCTCCGGTGGATCATCTGGTGTTCACCGACGGGTTCGCCTCGGTATCGGTGTTCGTCGAAGCACAACCCCAGGCCGCCGCCGATCAGCCGCCCGTGTCCGAGTCGGCCCGCGTCGGATCCTCGTCCGCCTTCTCTACGGTGATCGATGGGCACAAAGTGACCGCGGTAGGCGAGGTGCCCCCGGCCACGGTGCGCTACATCGCGAACTCGGTGAAGGCGCAAGGGTCGGAGCCGCTCCTCGACCCCCGGCACCCCCGCTGACCGCCGCGCCTCCAGCAGAGCCGCACGCAGCATGTCATCGCGCCTGACGGTCGTGCACCGGCGCGACTGTGAATTGTGCGATGAGATGCTCACCGAGCTGCAGGCCCTCGGGCGTACCATGCCGTTGCCGCCGCTAGAGCTGATCGACGTCGACACTGATCCGCAGCTGGCTCGCCGCCACGGGCTGCACGTGCCCGTGCTGCTGCTGGACGGGGCGATCGTGTGCCGGCAGCGGCTGGATGCGGCCGAGCTGAGGCGTCTGCTGCGCCACTCCATGGGCTGAAATGGCGTGTGGCCGTTTCAGCAGACAAGCGCTGCTGGCTTGGATTGGCGGCGGGCGAAAGGCGTGACTTTCGCCCGCGAGGCAAGCTACAGGCGCCGCCGAGGCAACTTCCTTATAATCCGGCCCGCCGCTTAACCCCCTGGCGCGGCAGTACGCGACAGATTGTGGATTCATGCGGCTCATACGTAACTTCTCCATCATCGCCCACGTTGATCACGGCAAGTCGACGCTGGCCGACCGCTTCATCCAGCTGTGCGGCGGGCTGCAGGATCGCGAGATGCAGGAGCAGGTGCTCGACTCCATGGAGCTCGAGCGCGAACGCGGTATCACGATCAAGGCACAGAGCGTCACCCTGTATTACAACGCCCGCGACGGCGAGCGCTATCAGCTCAACATGATCGATACGCCGGGCCATGTGGACTTCTCCTATGAAGTCTCGCGCTCGCTCGCGGCCTGCGATGGCGCGCTGCTCGTCGTGGATGCCTCCCAGGGCGTCGAGGCTCAGAGCGTGGCCAACTGCAACACGGCCATCGAGCAGGGCCTCGAAGTGCTGCCCGTCATCAACAAGATCGACCTGCCCTCGGCCGATCCCGAGCGCGTGATGCAGGAGATCGAGGAGATCATCGGCATCGAGGCCACCGATGCCGCGAGTGTCAGCGCCAAGACGGGCGAGGGGGTCCCGGAGCTGCTGGAAGCCCTCATCAGGCGCTTTCCGCCTCCGAAGGGCGACAGCCAGGCGCCTCTGCAGGCACTGATCATCGACTCC
>VBNY01000202.1:0-4234 GCA_005877705.1 Gammaproteobacteria bacterium | reverse complement strand
CGGCGACAAGATCCGCGTCGTGTCCACGGGCCGCAGCCACACGGCGGATCGGCTTGGACGCTTCACACCCAAGCCGATCGTGGAGCGTGCGCTCGCTTGCGGCGATGTCGGCTTCGTGGTCGCCGGCATCAAGGAGATCGACGGCGCGCCCGTCGGGGACACGATCACGCTCGAGAACCGGCCGGCCGCCGCGCCGCTGCCCGGCTTCAAGCAGATCAAGCCGCGCGTGTTCGCCGGGCTGTTCCCGGTCAACTCCGAGGACTACGAGAACTTCCGCGACGCGCTCTCGAAACTGCGCCTCAACGACTCGGCGCTGCACTACGAGCCGGAGGTCTCGACCGCCTTGGGGTTCGGATTCCGTTGCGGGTTTCTCGGTCTGCTGCACATGGACATCGTGCAGGAGCGGCTCGAGCGCGAGTATGCACTCGAGCTGGTGACGAGCGCGCCGACCGTGGTCTACGAGGTTGCGCGTACCGACGGCAAGGTCGAGCTCGTGGACAACCCCGCGAAGCTTCCCGCCGCGAACGAGATCGACGAGATCCGCGAGCCGATCATCATTGCCAACATCCTGGTGCCGCCGGATTACGTGGGCGCGGTGCTGAAGCTCTGCAACGACAAGCGCGGCACGCAGCAGAAGATGCTGTACCTCGGCACCCAGGTGTCGCTGCAGTACGCGCTGCCGCTCGCCGAGGTGGTGCTCGATTTCTTCGACCGGCTGAAGTCGGCGAGCCGCGGCTATGCCTCGTTCGATTACGAGTTCAGCCACTTTGAGGCCGCGCCGCTCGTCAAGCTCGACATGCTGATCAACGGCGACACGGTGGACGCCCTGTCGATCATCGTGCATCGCGAGAGCGCCTACCAGCGCGGTCGCGAGCTCGTCGACAAGATGCAGGAGCTGATCCCCCGGCAGATGTTCGAAGTGGCCGTGCAGGCCGCGATCGGCAGCTCGGTCATCGCGCGCGCGACGGTCAAGGCGCTGCGCAAGAACGTGCTGGCCAAGTGCTACGGCGGCGACGTCAGCCGCAAACGCAAGCTGCTCGAGAAACAGAAGGAAGGCAAGAAGCGCATGAAGAAAGTCGGCCGCGTAGAGATTCCACAAGAGGCTTTTCTGGCGGTGCTGAAGGTTAACGAATGAGTCTACAACGAAGAGAAGACGAACTGTTGCTGCTGTGCGGACGATCACAGTTCGCACCCGAACAACTCGTCCAACTGCAAAAGCTCGTTCAATCAAATTTGGACTGGAAATATTTTCACGCTCTCGCGCGCCGCCACTCGCTTCTGCCGCTCATATTTTTTCAGCTCAACAAGTTAGTCGCGGAATTAGTCCCGAGCGAAGCGTTAGCACAGTTTCGGAGAGACTATCAGGAGAATGCCGCGCGCAACGTTCTGTTGGCTGATGAATTGGCTTTGGTTCTCAAGACGCTGTCGGACTCGGGAGTTGACGCGATTAATTTCAAGGGTCCGGCGCTGGCGATCGCCGCTTACGGCGATCTCTCGCTCAGGCGTTTCGTCGATTTGGATTTGATTGTCCGGCGCAATGATGTGGCCCCCGCGATCGAAGTCTTGTCCGCGCTGGGCTACGCTCCAGCCGGAGATCTGGATCCGCAGTACCAATCAATGCTGTTCGAACATCAGCACAATTTACAGTTCACCCGTGGCCGAATAATCATCGAGTTGCATTGGCAAGTTGCTTCCGAACTCTTTGCGTCGTCCGTTACGGCTGAGGACCTTTGGCAGCAACTCGAAAGCGTTCGCGTCTCGAATGCCGAAGTGAAGACGTTTTCTCGCGACGACCTCTTGTTTGCGCTCTGCGTCCACGGCTCAAGGCATCTTTGGCAAAGGATGGCCTGGATCTGTGATATCGACCGCGTGATAACAATCCAGCCGCAACTCGATTGGGCGCGTCTCGTTGAACGCGCCGATGCCGCCAAAACGCGGCGAATGTTCCTGCTCGGCCCCGCACTGGCGGCCAGGTTGTTGGGAACGCGCCTGCCGGCATCGATCGATGACGCGATCAGTAGAGACGCGCACATTGCTGCGCTCGTCAACGAAATTCAGGCCGGTCTGTTTGATGAAGATCGTGAGCAAGGAGCCGGCGTCGCCGCGACCTTCCGTTACAACATGCTGGTCCGTAGCGACTGGCGCAGCCGCTTTCGTTATTTCCGATTCGCGCTGGCGTTGACCGAAGCGGACTTCGAAGCCGCTCGCTTGTCATCACGGTTTCATTTCGTCTATTACCTGCTGCGGCCGTTGCGGCTCTTGCGCGCGGCGCGCTCGCGTGGGGCGGTTGGTTAGCCGCGAAATTGACCGTGTTTTCTTTTCTGTGTTACGTTGCGAGCAGTCTTCATCCCGATCTGACCATAATCCTATGAGTTTTACTATCAATCATCTGCCATTCAGATCGTCGGTTATTGTCCGCGCGACGAAGCACTTGAGTCTTGCGACGTTGCTCGCGGTCGCTGTGTTCGCCGTCGCTACCGCCCAAACGGAAAAGACGGCGTCGGCCACGCAACCCTCGGTAAGCAACGAGCAAACGAAAGAAGCAAAAGTTCCGTTTACGCTGCGGATCACTAACGATCAAATTATCGGGATTTCTTTAAAAGCGCAGGACGTCAAACTAAAAGAGGTCGCCGCCGAACTATCACGGCGTTTGAAAATTCCGGTGTTGCTGACGCCGATTGTCGAACGACATCCCATCACGACGAACTTTAGCGATCTTGTTTTGGAGCCGGCGATGCAGATGCTGGCGCCGCAGGTCTACATCGATTACGAAATCGATTCGTCTCCCGGCAAACAGCCGCGCCCGCTGGCGATTTATCTTCAGGGCTATAACGAACCGCCGCCGGCGGACAATGCGGTCGTGCGCGGCAACTCAGACGTCATGGTGGTTGAAGGCGACACGGAAGACACGGGCAACGATTCAAAAACGAAAGAAGATCAGGAACTCAAGGTAAAGTATGAAAAAGGGCTGCTCACTGTAAACGCCCGGAAACAACCTTTGGTCATAGTGCTTTATGCGATTGCGAACGAGCTGAACGTTCCGCTCGAAGTCAAAAATGAAGTCGCCGACCTGGTCAACATATCGATTGCGCAGGCGTCGGTTGACTCAGTGCTTCAGCAGTTAGGGCCGAATATTCGCCTTTATGTGCGGGCGGATTTACAACTACAGGAGCGGCGGCCGCTGCGGATGGTGCTTGTAGGGCCAGAGAAAAAGTCGTAGAATCTTCGACCCGTTGGAAGATCTTAGCTGACTTCTTTTAGAAAGAATGCCGCGTTGCTGAGACCTGATGAGGAGGATCCCCTGGTGGAAAGCACAGAACTGACAAACGAGTCCGTCGAAAATCTTTCTGAAAGTGCAGACGCGGACAAGCCTGCGAAGAAAAAATTCGTGCCGCCGGTTATTTCCGTCCCGGTGGACGTGCTCGAGGCCACGACATTTTTTCTGGCGGTCGACAGCGGCGCCATACCACCATAAACGAGCAGCGAGAACGACCAGCGATGCAAGAGGTAATGGACCCTGGCTTTGGCGTTGCGGGCTTAGAATATTCCGATCGACCGGCTTTCGCGCAGGCATACGCGCTGGCCGGTCGTTTTATTTTGATCGAGACAACCGACGCGCGTATTCGAGATTTGTTCAATCATCACTTTGCCGCCTGGCACATTGAGCAAATCGAAGAACAAGTGCCAGCCGATCGACTCGTAACAATCTCTATCGCTCGCGGCGCCGCGCCCCCGCATCCCGAACACCTCGAGCCTTTCGCCGTAGCCCAAGGCGGCATTTGTTACACCGACGCGAACTCATACTTCTTCAGCAATAACGGATCGGTAGTAGAAGCTACGACGGCTGCGCCCCGCGTTCAGGTTTGGCTGGCCGAGAATTGCTTGAACGACGGCGTGGCGATGGCCCAGTTGATCTTCAATGCCACGATGACGGCCCTGCGCCGATGCGCTCTTTACGAATTGCATGCCGCAGGCGTAGTCGGTCCGGATGGTGGCGGCGTCCTGGTGATTGGTCCATCCGGCAGCAGCAAATCGACTTTGGCAACACAGCTTGCCGCCGCCGGCTGGAAATACTTGTCTGACGATACGTTACTGCTTTACGAAAATGGCGGCGTCATCGAAGCCCGCGCTCTGCGTCGAGTGTTCGCGGTGACGAACGAAACGTTTGACGTATTCGATAATCTGCAACTGCCCGCGGCGACGATCGCGCCATTCGATCCGACGAAGCTGCGCT
>VBNY01000299.1 GCA_005877705.1 Gammaproteobacteria bacterium | reverse complement strand
CTGGGTGCAGATCATCGGCGGGCCGCCGATCTCCCAACGGGAAATGCACACGTTGCAGCCGATGCAGACGCGGATATCGTCATAGCGTCCCTCTTCGATCTTCTTCGGCAGCCAGGGATCCGAGATCGACGGCCGGGCGGCGCCGATGATGTCGGCGAATCCCTTGGTGACGATCTCCGTCATCTTCTCCGGATCCGTGAAGCGCCCCACTCCCAGAACAGGCTTCTTCACGACCTGCTTGATGATCTTGGTCCACGGAACCTGGTGCCCCTGCAGGTAGAAGCGCGAGGGACCCGCATCCTCGCCCCACTCGGCGATGTCTCCTATATCGATGTCCCACAGGTCGACGAGCGGGTCGGCCATGGCGGCGAACTTCACGCCGTCGCGCTCCGCCTCGACGCCAGCATCCCCATATAGTGTGTCGACCGCAAAGCGCGTGGCGATGGCGCAGTCCTTGCCGACGGCGGTACGCACTTTCTCCAGGGTCTCGATCCAAAAGCGCGCACGGTTCTCGAGCGAGCCGCCGTACTTGTCGCGCCGCTTGTTGTAGTACGGCGAAAGAAACTGCAACGGCAGATAGGAATGCGCGCCGTAGACATAAACAATGTCGAAACCTGCGTCGCGCGCGCGCAGCGCCGCGTCCACATAGTACTGCTGCACCATCGTGATGTCGTCGAGATCCATCTCCTTGCAGTAGGTCAACGTCTCGAACTCGGACGCGTACTGGCTTGGACCGCGCGGTGTCGCGCGTGATTCCATGTTGGGCGCATGCGATGACCCGTACCACATCTCCACGCCAGCGAGCGAGCCGTACTTGTGGATGTGATCGGTCATCGCGCGCAGGTTGCGCACGTCGCCCGCGTCCCAGATCCGCGCGGACAGGCGGTGCGTGTCGTCGGACTCGGGATGGATGGAGCAGTATTCCGTGTTGATCCCTGCCCAGCCGCCTTCCGCCTTGAGCGAGCGGTGCGCGGCCTGGAAGCCGGGCCGGTCGGAGCCCGCGCCGATACAGTGCGGTACCTGGTAGAACCGGTTGCGCAGCGTCTTGGGCCCGATCTTGATCGGTTGAAACAGAACGTCATGCTTGGGATCGCGTGCCATAAACTATCCCCTCTCGTGCCATGTTGGGTGGAGCGACCACGAGTACCACTTCATTCGTTGATGAGGACGCCGCCGAGGTCGCGCCCTGCTTCGAGCAGATTGGTCCAGAAGTAATGCGCAAAGCTCGGGTCGATCCACAGTGTGAGGACCGGTCCGCGCTCAGGGCTGCGCCTCACGAACGCCACGGCGGCTACCCCGATCATCGAGGTAAGGATCACCGGGCCCGAATCGGCTGCGCACGTCTCAAGGAGCGGTGTGAAATCCACGCTGCAGATCTGACGTAACAGCGAGTTGGTGCGCGCGCCGCCGATCCCGATGACCAGGTCCTGGCGCGCGACCGGATAAACCTCGCGCGGACGCGCACTGGACCCGAGCTGCCGGCGTGTCGCCTCGAGGCGCTCGGACCCGCCGTCCACGGCTTCAACCAGAAACTCCGCCGTCGCCAGCCGTGCGACCAGCACTCCGCCGGTGTCGACCACCACGCTGTTGGGCGCAGGCGGCACGCGGTAGCCGCTGGCGTTGAGCCACGCTTCAGCCCCTGGGCCCTTGCAGCCGAAGCGTTCGCGTCGCGACAGGACTTCGAAGCGCAACGCAGCGCCGTCGCGAGCCGCTGCCTCGGGCAAGGAGCGCCGGAACCAGGCCTCAAGCGGCGCGCGGCGTGGGGAAATTGCAAGCGACGCACCGGCCGGGGAGCCTTGCGCCGCAGATTCTCCAGGGTCGCCCACGTGTTGCCGTTCACCCTTCGGATCGTAAAACGGTGGTCGCACGATGTCAGCGGAAATTTCCTCGCCCGCCTCGATTCGAATGCGCAGCTGCCGGCCGGTTGCCAGCGGCGGCGTGACCAGAGCCAATCCGATGCAGTGAGCGAGCGTCGGCGACCAGCCCACACTGGTGACGCGGCCGGCAATCTGACCCTCGGCGATGACGAGATGACACTCCTTGGGGCGGCGCGGCGCCTGAGGCGGCAGGCTGAAGCCGACCAGCGTCTGGCGCCGCGGCTGCTTCTCCACGATGCGCAGACTGCGTTGGCCGATGAAAAAGGGCTTGTCCATCTTGAGCGCCCAGGGCGCATCGATCTCCCAGGCGTTCGTGACGCCGTCGGTGTCCTGGCCGACGATGATGTGACCCTTCTCGAGTCGCAGCATACGCTGCGCCTCGACGCCGAATGGTTGAATCTGCCGGCGCGAGCCGGACGCGAGCAGCGCCCGCCAGACATCGACGGCGTACTCCGCCGGCAGATGAATCTCGTAACCGAGCTCGCCGACGAAGCCGACCCGCATGATCCGACATGGCGCCCCTGCCACCAACGTCTCGCGAATGCCGAGGTACGGGAACGCCTCGTCCGCCAGATCGAGCGCGGTGTGTTCACGCAGCAGCGCACGGGCGGCCGGA
>VBNY01000201.1:2274-14623 GCA_005877705.1 Gammaproteobacteria bacterium | reverse complement strand
TTCGCCGAAGCCGATCGCCCGCAGGGTCGCGATCTCCTTGCCGCGCGCCACGACCGCGGCGTACATGCTGTTCAGAGCCGCGAACACCGCGCCCAGCCCCATGATGATAGTCACCACACCGGCCAGGAAGCCGATGGTCTTGCGGAACTGTTTGGTCTGGCCGCTGAAGTAATCCTGCTCGCGTAGCACATCCATGGTCAGGCGCGGATCGGCCGCCACGGCGGCCTGCAACTTCTGCAGGCCGTCGGCACCCGCGAGTGCCGCGAGCACCGAGCTCGCGCCAAGGCGGCCGAACGTGGAGCGAGCCACATTGATGTCGGTCCACATTTCGCTGTCATGCGCGTCGCCGGAGGCGAATGCGCCCACCACGGTCCACTCCGAGCCGCGCATGCGTAGCACGCGGCCGATCTCCGCGCCCTGGAACTGGCGTAAAACGCCCTGCCCGACGATCAGCTCCCGCAGCCCGGGCGTGAAGTTGCGGCCCGCGATGATGGTCAGCTGTGGTCGCAGCGTGAAGGCCGCGGGCTCCACCCCGCGCACGGTGATGTTGGCGCCGTGCTCGACGTCATCCTTGCGCACCAGCTCGGCGATCACCATCAGCTCGGCCGAAGCGAGTGGTTTGCCGTCCGCGCCCGCGGCAATGCCCGGCTCCTGCCTGATCAGGTCGGTGGAATCGCGGTCGAACGCGGAATTGAGCTCGGCATCCGAGCCGCCCCGCATGATGAGGGCGGCATCGGTGCGGCCGGTCGCCTTGAGAGTGCTCTCGAAGCCGGCAGCCATCGCCAGCAGGGCCGTGAACACCGCCACCACGCCGGCGAGGCCGATGACGACGACCAGCGACGGCGCCCAGCGCTCAGGAATGCTCTTGATACTGACGCCGGTTATGGCGAAAGCCTGACTCAACACGCGGTGATCTCCTCACACTCCGGCACGCACCGCCGCTAGCGGCCGGCCAGGGCATCGACGATGCGCAGCCGCCGCGCCCGCAGTCCCGGCAGCACTCCCACCGCGAGGCTCATCAGCACGATGGCCGCGACCCCGAGCAGCCACACCGAGCCGTCGAGCTGCAGCTGAAATTGCCGCCCGGTTCCCTTCTCCACCATGGCGCCGGCCAACGACGCCAGCACCAGGCCGACCAGGCCGCCGCACAAGCCGAGGGTCTTGAGCACTGCAAGCTCTGGTATGCGCTCGCGCACGCTCTGCGCCATGGTGTTGCCGACCACCAGCAGCAGCGTGAAGAACACCGCGAACAGGATCCAGCGCACGATGAGGCCGATGTCGCCGATCTGCTTGACGAAGCTGATGTTGAAGTCCTTCTCGGTCTGCGTCTTGGTCTCGTCGGGGGAATTTTCGAACATCGCGTCGACGGTCTTGCTGACCGCCCGCGCCTGGCTGGCAGCGCTGAGCTTGAGGATGAAGAAGTTGGTGCGGCCCTTCATGCCGAACTGGTTGGCCTCTTCGAAGTAATCCTGTTGGATGAACGCCAGGTTGGTGCGCTTCTTCCAGTCCTCGTCCCGGCCGTCGAAGATGCCGACCAGATCGAAGGTCCAGGCCTTGCTGCCGTTCTTTTGCGGCCAGATGTTGGAAGCGATCGGGATCTTCTGGCCGATCCTCCAGCCGAACTGCTCGGCCAGCTGCTTCCCCGCAATCATGCCGGTGCGTGTGTTGGCGAATGCCTGCCACTGGGCATCGGGCATCAGCCACTCCGGATAGACGGCGCGATAACGCTGCGGATCGAGGCAAAACATGATCAGGGGGGTGTTTTGCTGCCACACGCCGCCGAACCACTGCTGGTAAGCGACGCGTGCCACCCCGGGGATGGCCTCGAGCTTCGGCACCATGCTGAGCGGCAGCGGGCTGGTGAACGACACCCGCGCCTGCACCATCAGGCGCGTGGCGCCGACGAAATCCGCGCCGGCGTTGAAGATGGTATTCACCGACTGCAGCAGGCCGAACAGCAGGAACGCCATGATCACCGACAGCAGGGTGAGGATGGTGCGCGTGCGCTTGCGGAACAGATTGGCGATCACGAAACCGGTCCTGGTCATGGCGAATCCTGCGCGCCGCCGCTTCAGGCGGCTTGCTCGAGCAACTGGCCCTTTTCCAGATGCAGCGTGCGCCGCGCGAACTCCGCGGCCTTTGGATCGTGGGTGACCATCACGATCGTCTTGCCGTGGTCGCGGTTCAACACCTGCAGCAGGCCCAGAATTTCGTCGGCGGTCTTGCGATCCAGGTCCCCGGTGGGCTCGTCGCACACCAGCAGCTGCGGATCGGACACCAGCGCGCGCGCGATCGCGACGCGCTGCTCCTGGCCGCCCGACAATTCCTTCGGCTTGTGCTTGGCACGATCGGCAAGTCCCACCACCTGCAGCGCCACGGCGACATTCTTCTTGCGCTCCGCAGAGGAGAGCTTGGTCAACAGCAGCGGCAATTCGACGTTGCGCTCAGCGCTCAGCACCGGCATCAGGTTGTAGAGCTGGAACACGAAGCCGACGTTGTGTGCGCGCCATTGCGCCAGCTGGCCGCTCGCAAGGTTGTCGATGCGGCGACCGCCGACGTGGATCTCGCCCGCGCTGGGCTGATCGAGACCGCCGATCAGGTTGAGCAGCGTGGTCTTGCCCGAGCCCGACGGACCCATGAGCGCGACGAAGTCGCCCTTGGGAATATCGAGCGTGAGTCCGTGCAGGACCTCGATTGGCTGCTTGCCGCGCCGGTAAACCTTGCTGACACTGCGGACCTGAACCATCAACTCGGACATGGTAACCCTCAGTTCAATCAGAATGTGCGCTGCCCGCGGGCCTCGCGCTACTGGAATCTACCCGGCCGCCGTGACGACTGCATCGTCCTTGAGTTCGGCCGGCACATCGACGATCACCGCCTCACCAGCGCTCACGCCGGCCAGCACCTGGCGTGCGTCCCCGACCATGCCGCCGAGCGTCACCGAACGACGCAGCGCCTTGCGGTCCTGCAACACGAAGACGATGTCCGTGCCGCCTTCCTTGCGCACTGCCGTGGTCGGCACCAGCACACCGCGCGGTTGTTGCTGCGACGGTGCGGCGGGCTTCTTGTCCTCGAGAAACGAAACGCGCACACCCATATCCGGCACGATGCGCGGGTCCTTGAGGTCGAGACCGATGCGCACCTTCACCGTCGCCTTGGAACGGTCGGCGGTCGGGATGATCGCGATGACGTGCGAGGGAATCTTCCAATCGGGATAGGCGTTCAACACCGAATCCACCGCTTGCCCCGGCTGCACGCGGTTGATATAGGCCTCGTTGACGTCGACCTCGACTTCGAGCGAATCCATGTCGACGATAGTCCCGATGCCGGTACGCGTGAAGCCGCCGCCCGCGGACAGCGGTGAGACGATCTCGCCGACCTGGGCGGCCTTTGCGATCACCACGCCGGTGAATGGCGCGCGTACGGTGCAATAGCCGAGTTGCACCCGTGCCGAGCGGACGTTGGCTGCGGCAAGCTCAATTTGCTTGCGTTGCCCTTGCACCTGGGCTGCCTGAGTGCTGACCTGGGTGCGTGCTTGTTCCACCGCTTGCTCTGACACGAGCTTGCGCTCGAGCAGATCCTCGGCGCGCTTCACATCGCGTTCGCTCTGCGCAAGCTGCGCTTCATGCTGCACGAGCAGCGCCTGTGCCGAATGCAATTGCGCCTGCGCTTGCGCCAGCGCCGCCCGCTGTGCGGTGTCGTCGAGACGTCCCAGCACTTGCCCCAACTTGACGTGGTCGCCCTCCTCGATCAGCACCTCGGTCAAGGTACCCGTAATCTGCGCCGATACCGTTGCCTCGCGGCGGGCGGTGACGTAGCCGGTCGCATCGAGGACCGAGGCATTCGCACCGCCGCTGCTGATTGGCTGCGCGATGGCGGTGCGTACCGCGAGCCCCGACTGCCTGGAGAGAACGAACCACACGCCGGCGGCGAGTGTGATGAGAACCAGTAAGCCGCCAGCGAACCAGCGGCGCTGCCGTGGATCGATGACGTCTTCACGCTGGTTGCGGTCGATCCGCAACTGTTCCAACAACATCCTTTTGTCAGTATCGGGAGGCATGGGCGCCTGGGTTGCCTTGCAGGCGCGCAACGATAGCACACCGGGGTGTCGAATTCCCCGGGGCGCACCCGGCTGAGCGCGCGGCGCCGATTCAACCCGCCGTGATGCGCTTCAGCAACCGCCGCGCCTCGAGGAACTCGGGCGCGAGCAGCAGCGAGCGCTCGAGAGCATCACGCGCGGCGACCTCATCGCCATGGTCCAGATAACTGCGCGCGAGAAAGACGTAGGCTTCCGCGGCACCCCAACCGGGTACCCGGTCCATGTCCTGACGCTCGGCCTCGAATGCCGCCACGGCCTTCTTGAACTTGGAAAGGGCGCGCTCCTGGTCGCCGCCTGCGGCGCGCGCACGCTCATAGTCACCTATGCCATCGAGCAGCAGCACGCGCGGATTCTTCGGTGCGAGCTGCCGCGCCTTGCGGATCAGCGCGCTGCTGCGGCTGCGGGGGCTGGCGAACGGCGCGCGCCATGGCCGCAATTCAGCCAGGATCTCCAGACACGCGGACTGCAGCGCCAGGGCATCCGCGAAGTCCTGCTGCGCATCCAGCGCGTGATCGAGGCTCGTGACGCAGCGCTCCACCGTGGCGCGCGCCTGACCCCTGTCGCCCTCCGACGCCGAGGAGCTCTGCGTAGCCAGCAATGTCAAGCGGTAAGCCAACAACCCGGCGTAGTAGCTCTTGAGTCGGTCCGGTGACTCGCCGGGCTCCAGCAGCTCGGCGAGGTTGCGCAGCGCGCGCGCATCCTCGGTGAAGTAGCCGTATTGAATACGGCTCTCGATATCGAGCCACGCGGTGCGCGTATCGCGCCCCCCCTCGCACACGGCAGCCGCGGCGAGGGCCGCCAGGGAAAGCGCACCGAGCCAGCGGCGCTTGTTTCCGTGTGAGCGCATCCCGCTCACGCCCGGCGCGAGCTGCGCGCCGCTGAGCGTCTTGTCGTGGAGGGGCATCTTGCGGCTCGCGCGTTGGGTAGAATGCGGCTCGCGCATGAAGCACGATAGCACAACATCGCGGCCGCCTGCCTCATTGCAGGTGCCGGCACCGCTCATCGACGTTGGCATCAATCTCACCCATGACAGCTACGACGCGGATCGCGACGCGGTCATCGCGCGCGCGCGCGCAGCAGGTGTCGTGCAGATGATCGTTACGGGATCAACGGGCCCCAGCACCCGTCAAGCGATCGAGCTCGCGCGCGCCCGACCGGGCAGGCTGTTTGCAACAGCCGGCGTTCACCCGCATCACGCGACGCAGCTGACACCCGAGCTGCTCACGGAGCTCGAGCAGCTTGCGCGGCAACCGCAAGTGGCGGCGGTCGGAGAATGCGGCCTCGACTACTTCCGCAATCTCTCGCCGCGCGCCAACCAACGGGATGCCTTCAGCCGGCAGCTGGAGCTCGCGGCGCGCATCGGCAAGCCCGTGTTCCTGCATCAGCGCGACGCACACGATGACTTTGTCGCGATCCTGCGCGAGCATCGCCCTAAGCTCGTGGGCGGCGTGGCGCACTGTTTCACCGGCTCGGGGCCGCAGCTGAAGTCCTATCTGGAACTCGCCTTGGCGATCGGTATCACCGGCTGGATCTGCGATGAGCGGCGCGGGGCCCATCTGGTGCCCCTCATGCGGGAGATTCCGGCCGACCGTCTGCTGCTCGAAACGGACGGGCCCTACCTGCTGCCGCGCGATCTGCAACCCAAACCTGCCACACGCAGAAATGAACCGGTGTATCTCCCACACATCGCCGCGGCGGTTGCACGCGCCCGGGGCGAGCCCGTGGAGACTCTGGCACTTTCGAGCACCGCGGCCGCGCGCAAGCTGTTCCGGCTTCCGGACAGCGTGCCACCGGCTAGCTGAAGGAGGTGTCGCGAGGTTCCTAGTATCGACGGTAGAAATACAACGTAAACATTTGATTGCACATATTATTGGAGACCACCTCTATGGACCTCGAACGGCTCCGCGCTGCGATCGCCAAGACCTGGGACGAGTCGATCCTCGAGCGGCTCGAGGCGTACGTCCGTATTCCCAACAAGTCGCCCATGTTCGATCCGCAATGGGAGAGCAACGGGCACATGGAGGCGGCCACGCGGCTCATGGCGGACTGGTGCCGCGCCCAACCGGTGCCCGGCATGCGGGTGGATGTGCGCCGCCTGCCGGGCAAGACGCCGCTGCTGCTGGTGGATGTCCCGGGAGAGCTTCCCGGTTGTGTGCTGCTCTACGGCCACCTCGACAAGCAACCTGAGTTCAGCGGCTGGCTGCCCGGGCTCGGACCCTGGGAGCCGGTGCTGCGGGAAGGAAAGCTCTACGGGCGCGGCGCCGCCGATGACGGCTACGCCGTGTTCAGCTCCCTGACTGCGATCGCCGCCCTCAAGCAGCAAAGGGTGCCGCTCGCGCGCTGCGTGCTGCTGACCGAGGCATCCGAGGAAAGTGGCAGCGTCGATCTGCCGGCGCATCTCGAGGCGCTTGGCGATGCCATCGGCGAACCCTCCCTGGTGGTGTGTCTCGATGCCGAGTGTGGCAATTACGACCAGCTGTGGTGCACGACCTCGCTGCGTGGAAACCTCGTTGGCCAGCTGCAGGTGCGCGTGCTGCGAGAGGGTGTCCATTCAGGGATGGCGAGCGGCATCGCGCCGACCGCGTTTCGCATCGTCGAGCAACTGCTGACTCGCCTCGAGAATCCGGTCAATGGCGAGCTGCTCCTCGATGAGCTGCAGGCACGGATACCCAAGGACCGGCATGCCCAGGCTGCGGCTGCCGCGCAAGTCCTCGGTAGCGCGGTTGCGGGCAAGCTCCCCTGGGCGCCAGGCGTGCAGCCGGTCTCCAACGATCCGGTCGAGTTGATCATCAACAGCACCTGGCGCGCCACACTGGCCGTGACGGGCGCCGACGGCTTGCCGCCCGTCGGCTCCGCCGGCAACGTGCTGCTTCCCGAACTGGCTTTCAAGCTGTCGCTGCGCCTGCCGCCGACCTGCGACGCCGCCCGCGCGGCCCGGGCCGTGCGCGAGACGCTCGAACGCGACCCGCCCTATGGCGCACAGGTGCGCTTCGAATCCGCCGGCGCGACCGGCGGATGGAACGCCCCGACGCTCGCTCCGTGGCTCGAGCAATCCATCATGCGCGCCTCACGCGAGATCTACGGCCGCGATGCAGTGCACATCGGCTGCGGTGGAACGATCCCGTTCATGGGCATGTTGGGCGAGCGCTTCCCGCGCACACAGTTCTTCATCACCGGGGTGCTGGGCCCGCAGTCGAACGCCCACGGCCCGAACGAGTTCCTGCACGTCGAGTATACGAAGCAGTTGACCGCCTGCGTGTCGCTCGTGTTGGCCGATCACGCCAGGACGCTATCGTGAACGCGGTGTTAGCGCATGTGCGCCATGTAACTCGGCTTCACGGCGCCCTTCAGGCGCTGCCACGCCTCGGTGAAACGCGTGAGGGTGCCTGCGGGTGAGTCGGGTTCGGCGGCGGGAAATTCCGCGCGCAGCGAGTCCACCATCAGGGTCCACTTGGGCAGCCCCTTGGGAAACTTGCCGCGGCCCGTGAACACGATGCGGCCTTCGACCGGAACGTCGCCGGCAACCGCCTTGACGGCCGCGATCCGGTCGTAGAGGGCGCTCTGGGGGTTGGTGAACGTGAAACGGCGCGGACCGTCCATGACAGTCCACTCGGCCATCTGGTCGCCCCCGAAGATATTGCCCTGCACATCGCGCAGGTCGATTACCAGGATGCCGCGGCCCGTGAGCAGTAGAAAGTCGACGTGGAATCCGCCGCCCATGCCGTCCGGCACGAGCATGTCGACGAGATGCTCCGAGCCGGCCGCCGTCACCGCCGTGCGCAGCGCCTTGCGCGTGCGGTATTGACGGTACCAGCGCCACAGCCAGGAGAGCCCGAAACCGAGCACGGCGGCGCCCGCAATGAGCACCCAGGCGGTTGGCGGGAGATTTTTCAGCTCTTCCAAGACGACTGCCTCCCGAGCAGCGCGGCGCGCAGGGCGGTGAGATCGGCGGCGATCTCAGTGCACTGCGTCGGTCGCGCGAACAGTTTGCCGAGGGTCTGCGGCAGCGGCACCTTGCGGCCGATGAGCGGCTCGACGATCTCGCGGAATTTTGCCGGATGCGCGGTCGCCACGACTACCCACCGCCCCGGCCTCTTGCGGGGCGAGGCCGACAGCCGCTCATAAGCTTCGGCCGCCGTGGCCGTATGCGGACACCAGATCTGCCCGAATTGCTCGAAGCCCACGCGGATGCGCGCCTGGATCTCGGGGTCCTCCACCGCATAGGCGCTTACCGCGGCGCGCATTTGTGGCAGCTCGGGATACAGCGCGCGCAGGCGCTCCATGTTGCTCGGGTCGCCGACGTCCATCGCCGAAGCGAGTGTAGGGACGCTGGGCCGCGGCCGCCAGGCGCCGCTCTCGAGGTAATCGGGCACGGTGCGATTGGCATTGTGCGCGAGCACGATTTCGCCGATCGGCAGGCCAAGCCTGCGCGCCCACACACAGGCGACCGCGTTGCCGAGATTGCCGCTTGGCACCACGAAGGATGCGGGCTGCGCATGCTCCCGCCAGATCGCGAGGCTCGCCGCCGCGTAGTACACGGCCTGGGGCAGCAGCCGCCCGAGATTGATGCTGTTGGCCGACGACAACTCGCTGCGCTCGCGCAGCTGCGGGTCCACAAACGCCTGCTTCACGAGGCGCTGGCAGTCATCGAACGTGCCGCGCACCGCAAACGACTTCACATTGCCTCCCCAGCAGGTGAGCTGGCGCTCCTGGGTCGGAGACACGAGGCCCTTCGGGAAAAGCACCGCCACCTCGATGCCGGGCCGCTCGTGGAAGGCCGCGGCAACGGCGCCCCCGGTATCTCCCGATGTGGCCACGAGAATGGTCAGCGGATGTGACTTGTGCGTGCGCAGCCGCACGAGGCACGCCGCCAGCAAGCGCGCGCCAAAATCCTTGAACGCCGCGGTCGGGCCGTGGAACAGCTCGAGCACCGAGAGCCGCCCGTCCGGTACCAGCGGCACGAGCGGCGCCGGGAAGTTGAACGCGTCGCTCGTGATCGAGCGCAGCGCGGCCGCCAAGGGATCGCCTTCCACGAACGGCGCGAGCAGACGCGCCGCGAGCCCCGGCAGCTCGCTCTCGCCCGCGAGCGACTCGAGCGGCAGCTGCGGCCAGCGCAGCGGCACATAAAGCCCGCCGTCTGGTGCGAGACCCTGCACCAGTGCGGCGCCGAATCCGGCCGTCAGCGCCGGGTCACGCGTGCTCGCAAAGCGCATCGCTGTCATCGCGCCCGTCACTCCGTCAGCCGCGCGCCCGCCGACTGGATGTCGACGATCCAGCAATCGAGCGCAATCGACTGCCGCGCGAACTCGCGCCGCATGACCTCGAGCACCGTCGGGGCGTGTGCCGCGCGGGCCCACGCGAATACCGTCGGTCCGGCGCCGGAGATCGAACAGCCGAGCGCGCCCGCCTCCAGCGCCGCACGGCGCACGTCCTGAAAACCGGGAATCAACGCCTGACGTTGGGGTTCGATGACCACATCCTCGAGAGAAGCGCGGATCATGTCCAGGTCGTTGGTGTAGCAGCCGGAGATGAACCCCGCGAGGTTGGCCGTCTGCCATACGAAATCCGACAGGTCGACGGTGCGCCTGAGGATCGCGCGCGCCTGCTTCGTCGACAGGAACATGTGCGGATGGACGATCACGGCGCGAATGCCGTGCGGGACCGGAATCTGCTTGATGCGCGGGTGATCGATGCCGACAGTCAACACCAGGCCGCCGAACAGCGAAGCGGAGATGTTGTCGACGTGCAGCGAGCCGCTCGCGACCGCCTCGCCCTGCATGGCGAACTTAAGCAGCTCGAGCTTGCTGCAGGGCTGCGGCAACAGGGCATTCGCGGCGACCACCGCGCCCACCGCGGAGGCGGCCGACCCGCCGAGGCCTGACCCCAGCGGAATGCCTTTCTCGATCTGCATCGCGAAGCCGAAGCCCGGGTGCAGCGCCTCCTGCATGGCCAGCAGGGCGCGGCCCGCGGTGTTGTGCTCGGGCTCCCGCGGCAGCTCCCCGGCAACGCCCTGAACGCTGGTGATGACTACCCCCGGCTCGACACGCCGGCTGACGCTGATGCGGTCGCCCAATGCGTCCACGGCAAAACCGAGTATGTCGAAGCCGATCGCAACGTTGCCGACCGATGCCGGCGCAAACGCCGTGGCGCGCTCGCGAGGCGAGCTCACAGTCGCGCCCCGAGATAGGCGGCGAGGCGCAGCAGATCGGCGAACACGCCACCGGCTGTGACCTCCGGTCCGGCGCCGGGACCTTGCACGATGAGTGGGTTGTCGCGGTAGCGCCGCGTCGCGAAGCGCACCACATTGTCCGTCAACGCGATGTTCGCAAACGCGTGCTTCGCCTCGAGCTCCACCAGGCCAACCGCCGCCTGACCGTCGGCCGTCAACCGCCCCACATAGCGCAGCACCTTGCCGCGCGCTCGCGCGGCCTCGAGGCGCTCGCGCATCCCCGCGTCGTGGCGTGGCAGGCGGCCCATGAATTCGTCGATCGATCCGCCCTCCAACCCGGCCGGCACGAGGCTCTCCACCCTCACGTCGGCCAGCTCGAGATCGAGCCCCATCTCGCGCCCGAGAATGATCAGCTTGCGCGCAACATCCATGCCCGAGAGGTCATCGCGCGGATCCGGCTCGGTATAGCCGCGCTGGCGCGCGTCACGCACGATATCGGAGAAGGCGCTGCGACCGTCATACACATTGAAGAGGTACGCGAGCGTGCCGGAGAAAATACCTTCGATGCTCGTGATCTCGTCTCCGGTCTCGCGCAAGTCGCGCAGCGTAGTCACGATCGGCAGACCCGCGCCCACCGTGGCCTCGTACAGATAGTGTGCCCCGCCGGTGCGGCGCGCCTCGCGCAGGCGGCGGTAGAAGGCAAGCTCGGCGCTGTTCGCCTTTTTGTTAGGCGTCACGATATGAATGCCGGCCGCGAGCCAGTCGGCATAGCGGCTCGCCACGGCCGCGCTCGCCGTGCAGTCGATCAGCACTGTGTGCGGCAGGTAATCGACGCGCACGTGCTCGACGAACCGATCGAGATCGGCGCCGACGCTGCTGCCCTCGTAGTGCTGACGCCAGTTGGCAAGCTGCAGTCCGGAATCCCCGAGCACCATGCGCTTGGACCCGAGCACCCCGCGCACCCGCAGGTCGAGCTTGAACTGGTCGCGGAACCGCGCGCTCTGCGAGGCGAGCTGATCGAGCAGTACCCGGCCGACGGTTCCCGGCCCTATCACACCGATCGACATGGTGTGCGGCGACAGATACAGGCCGGCGTGCACGGCGCGCAGGGCGCGCGTCGCACTGCGGCCTTCGATCACGACCGAAATGTTGCGCTCGGAGGCGCCCTGCGCAATGGCACGCACGTTGACGCTCGTCGCCCCGAGTGCGTTGAAGACCTTCGCGGCGATGCCGGGCGTGCCCGCCATTCCGTCGCCCACGACGGCGAGGATCGCGAGATCCGGATCGATGTCGACGCTCTGGATCTGACCTTCCTGCAACTCGCGTTCGAACGCGTGACGCACCACCGCGGCGGCGCGCTCCGCCTGCTCTTGCGGAATCGCGCAGCAGATGGAGTGCTCCGAGCTGCCCTGGGAAATGAGGATGACCGAGATGTTCTCCTCGCGCAGCGCTCCAAACAGGCGGTGGGCCGTGCCCGGCACGCCGATCATGCCGGCGCCTTCGAGATTGATGAGCGCGACCCGCTCGATGCTGGTGATGCCCTTGACCGGCAGGTTGGATTGGGGCTGCGCGCAGATCAGCGTGCCGGCCTTGTCCGGCGCGAACGTGTTACGGATCCAGATCGGGATACCGTCGCCGACCGCCGGCGCCATGGTCTGCGGATGGATCACCTTGGCGCCGAAGTAGGCCAGCTCCATGGCCTCGTTGTAGGACAGCGAATCGATCACCGTCGCATCCGGTACGCGGCGCGGGTCCGCCGACAGCACCCCGTCCACGTCCGTCCAGATATGGATCTCGGATGCCTCGAGCAGGGCGCCGAAGATGGAGGCGGAGAAGTCGCTGCCGTTACGGCCGAGCGTGGTCTGCACACCGCGCCTGTCGGATGCGATGAACCCCGTAATGACGAGCGTACCTTTGAAATCGCGGTCGACGAGGTCGGCCATGTTGGCGCGCGACTCGGCCCATTGGATGCCGGGGCCGAGCGGCCCCCATTCGACGATGACGGCGCGCCGGGCGTCGATCCATTGCACCGCTCCCGTGCGCCCGCCGCGCTCCTCCAGATACCGATGGAAGAGCTTCGT
>VBNY01000201.1:0-2263 GCA_005877705.1 Gammaproteobacteria bacterium | reverse complement strand
TCGTCGACCAGATCTCGCCGTACCCGGCAATCAGATCGCTCACATTGCGCGCGGCCGCACGGGTGAGCTTGACCGTGTGGAGGATTCCCTCCAGGTCGTGGCAGTCGCGATCAAAGCCCGCCAGGTAGAGCCGGGCAGACTCCGGCGCGAGCAGTGCCTCGGCGATGGCCGCGTGCCGGGCTCGCAGCGCGCCGATCTCAGTGCGATAGCCGTCGTCCTGGCGCTCCGCCAGCGCCACGAGCCGCAGCAGCGCGTCCGTCACGCCCTTGCAGGCGGACAGCACGACAGCCACGCGAGGTGCCGCGACAGCGTCGAGGATGGCCGCGACACGGCGGAAGCAATCGGCGTCGGCGACGCTCGACCCTCCGAACTTGTGCACGACCCAAGGATCGGTAGTGGTCACTATTGGAGTTTTCGCAAGAAAAAGGCGCTGCGACTCTACTGACGCGCCCGGGCGCACGCAATGATGGCGTTCGCCTCAGCGCGCTTCTCTGCGACTGCGGCGCTCAATCGCCGGAGCCCGGCCGGCCGGCCCCTTGCGTACTGGGGTCAAGCCCCACTCCGCGCGTGAGCAGCTCGATCGTGTGGCGCAGGAAGCGCTCCACGAACTCCGCGTCGTTGCGCACGCCGAACACCCGGCTCGCGAGCGGGTAGGCCAGGAAGGGGAAGATGGCCAGGCTTACGACCGAGAGCACGAGCAACCGCGCATCCAGATCCGGGCGCAGTCTGCCGCGCTCGATATCGGCTTGCACGATGCGCTCCAGCGCCGGCGCCAGCCGCTCGGGGAATTCGCGCAGGAACATGGCCCGCATCGGACCGTCCGGCGCGAGCACTTCACGCACGACGAACCCGGCGATCCAGGGATTGGCGGCCCAGGCGCGGGTGATCTTCGCCAGCACGTCGGGAAGCTCGACGGGAAGGCTGGCGCTGCTCATGGCGTCGAGTGTTGCGCGCGTCGGGTGCAACACTCCTTGAAGCATCTCGCGGTAAAGGCCCGGCTTGCCCCCGAAGTAGTAACGGATCATGGCGAAGTTCACGCCGGCCGCAGCGCCGATCTGGCGGCTCGACACCGCTCGATAGCCATAACGCAGAAACAGCTCACGCGCGGCCGTCAGCAGCTTCTGGCGAATGTCCTCGGCGTTCGCCGCTCTCGGGCGGCCGCGCCCGCGGCGTCTGTGTTGCGAGCTGCCGGGGTCGGGTGAGTACTCCCGGGCCGGTGCACGGGACAACAGTGCCGCTTTATTAACCATATGTGTAATTAAAGCGTCGCCAGGGTGAACCGCGCAATACCCCCAGGCGCCCGTTGTCGACCAGACGATCCCTCCGCCCGACAAGCCGAGCGGCCGCATCCGCCCCTGCCTCGCCTGCAGCGCTGGCATAATCCCCTCCGCGTGGAATCATCACTCGGTGCCCTTCTTCCCCTGTTCGAACGAGAACGCTCCGCGGGCAATCCACTCGCGGTGGGCGTTCTCCTGCATACCGCGGGCTCGACCTATCGCAAACCCGGCGCGCTCATGCTCATCGCGGCAAACGGCGACTATGCAGGGCTGCTTTCGGGCGGCTGCCTCGAGGGCGACCTGCGCGAGCATGCCCGCTCTGTTATAGAGACGGGCGAGCCGCGCATAGTGAGCTACGACATGCGCGGGCCGGAGGATCTGTTGTGGGGATTGGGCCTGGGATGCGAAGGCGCGATGCAGATTCTGCTGCTGCGTGCCGGTCCGGACCGCGACTGGCAGCCCCTCACGCATCTGGCGCGTGCGCTTGCGGGTCACGCGCCGACTGCGATTGGTATCGTCACCGAGTCAGCATGCCCGGATCTTCCCGCCGGCACGATCGCTCTCCCGCTTCGCGCCGGCGCCGACGCGGCTCCACAGGCGCAAGCCCCCTTGGGTGGGCAGTCGGTGCAGGCGGCACTTGCGGATGCCGTCCGTAGCGGACACGTGAGCTGGGTCGAAGCGGAGTCGCCGCCCTGGAAGCTGTTCGTCCTGCCTCTTTCGCTTCCTCCACGACTCCTGCTCTTGGGCGCAGGGCCCGACGCCGCTCCCGTCGTGGATTTTGCAGCACGACTCAACTGGAAGGTGACGTTGGTCGACCATCGGCCCGCCTATGCGCAGGTGTCGCACTTTCCTTTGGCCGAGCGGGTGATCCTCGCACGTCCCGATGACTTGTCCGGCGTCCTCGACCTCCCCGGCTATTCCGCCGCCGTCGTGATGAGCCACCATTTGCCGTCCGACCTTGCCTACCTGCGTGCGCTCGCGCAGAC
>VBNY01000298.1 GCA_005877705.1 Gammaproteobacteria bacterium | reverse complement strand
CGGGCTGTCGCTCGATACGACGGTGGTCAAGGTCGCCTTGGTGCGCGAGGACGGCGGGCGGGACGCGCGGGACTTCGCCGCGCAGCTGGAGAACTCGAAGTGGTTCCTCGTGGTGCACGCGCTGGACCGCATGCATGGCAAGCAGCTGCTGCAGGATCAGGCGGTGAAGGCGACCGTCATCGTGCCCGCAGAGTTCGGCGCGCTGCTGCATGCTGAGTCGCGCACGGCGCAGGTGCAAGTGTTGGTCGATGGCGCGGAACCCAACACGGCGAACTATGTGCGGGGTTATGTCAGCGCCATCTGGGCCGGATTCCTGGCCGGACGCGGTCTCGAGCGCGGCGCCGACCTCGCTACCCCCATCACCCTCGAGCCGCGCTACTGGTTCAACCCCAACGCCGAGAGCCGCTGGTTCCTCATTCCCGGCTCGATGACCGTCATCATGACGCTGCTCGGAACACTGTTGACGGCGCTCGTCATCGCGCGCGAGTGGGAGCGGGGCACGCTCGAGGCCCTGTATGCCACGCCGCTCACGCGAGGCCAGATCCTCATCGGCAAGACGTTGCCTTATTTCGTGCTGGCGATGATCTCGATGGCCGTATGCGTCGTCACGGCCCTGGTGCTGTTCCATCTGCCGTTGCGCGGCTCGCTGCTCACCCTCGGTCTCGTGTCGGCGGCCTTCCTGGTGCCCGCGCTCGGGCAGGGGTTGCTGATCTCGGTGACGATGCGCTCGCAGCTGGCCGCCGCGCAGCTCGGACTCATGACCGGGTATCTGCCGGCGATGATGCTGTCCGGATTCCTGTTCGATATCCATTCCATGCCCGGATGGCTGCAACTCGTCACGCTGCTCATCCCGGCACGCTACATGAACGTCGCCCTGCAGACCGTGTTTCTCGCCGGCGACTTGTGGTCCGTGCTCGTCCCCAACATGCTGTTCATGCTGGTGGTCGGCGCGCTGTTCTTCGGTGTGGCCTGGGGCAGGCTGCACAAGCGTGTCGACTGAGAGCGGCGATGCTGCAGCGCCTGCTCGCCATCATCCGCAAGGAGCTGATCAGCATGCTGCGCGATCGGCGCGCGCGGCTGTCGCTGGTGCTGCCGCCGCTCATCCAGCTGTTCATCCTGTCGTTCGCCGCGACCATGGAAGTGAAGAACATCGAGCTGGCGGTCGTCGACCTGGACCGAGGTCCTGTGGCCCTGGAGATTGTGCAGCGACTGCGTGGCTCGCCGAGCATCGAGCGCCTGCTGCCGTTCCCCAGCGTGGCCGCGGCGCATCGCCAGGTCGAGCGGGAAAACGTCATGGGCGTGCTGGTGCTGCAGAGCGGCTTGTCCGCGGATCTCGCCGCTGGGCGGCCCACATCCGTGCAGCTGCTGCTGGACGGACGGCGGTCGAATGCGGCGCAGATCACCGCGCAGTATGTCAACTCGATCGTGCAGGGCGTCGGCGCGGAGATGGCCGGACAGGCGGTTGGCGCGAGCGCGGCGCCCAGGGCCGAAGTCGTCATCGACAACTGGTTCAATCCCAATCTCGATTATCTGTGGTTCATGCTGCCCAACCTCATCGGCAACCTCAGTCTCGGTGTCGCGCTGATGATCACCGCGCTGTCGGTCGCGCGCGAGCGCGAGTTGGGCACCTTCGATCAGACGCTGGTCTCGCCGGCCACGCCGGTCGAGATCGCCCTCGGCAAGCTGCTGCCGCCGATTTTGGTGGCGCTGCTGCAGATCTCGCTGTATCTCGCGATCGTCACCCAGCTCTACGGAGTGCCGTTTCGCGGCAGCCTGCTCATCTTCTATGCATCGGTGCTGGCTTTCGCCGCGGCATGCGCCGGGGTCGGGCTGTTCATCTCCTCGCTGGTTCACACGCAGCAACAGGCGTTTCTGGGGGCGTTCGCCGTCGTGCTGCCGTTCGCGCTGCTGTCCGGATTCGCCACTCCGGTGGAGAACATGCCCTGGTGGCTGCAGCTGGTCACCAGCATCAACCCGCTGGCGCATATGTTGCATCTGATGCAGGGACTGTTTCTCAAGGACGCCTCGTTCGCCTCCCTGGCGCACTCTCTCGGCCAACTGCTCGTCATCGCGTTGGTCACCGTCACGGCCGCGGTGCTGCTGTTCCGCAGGAAGGCCGAGTAGCGCCGCGCTATCGTGCGGGGCTCCGTAGTAAGATGCCGCCCGAGCCGAACCGAGCCAGATCGCGGCCGAGACGCAATAGGCAGCTTTCGTTTACGATGCCGCGCTCGCTAGTCGCGTCGTACAGCGATGCAACGAAAGGCTCGGGCCGCAAGCATGCACCACCGCGCACGATCATTACTGCTGCTGACCGCATCCTCCCTGGCGCCGCCGCTGTGCCTCGCGGCCGCCGCGCCCTCCGCCCCGAGCCTGTACGGCTTTGCGCCCGATCAATCCGCAAGTGAGCGGGCGCTCGAGCAGCGCTTCGACGGCGAGCTCAGTCCGGCGGACCTGCGCGCCTGGCTGAAGAGCTTGGCGTCCGAGGCGAATCACGTGGGCTCGCCCCATGAC
>VBNY01000297.1:2819-4120 GCA_005877705.1 Gammaproteobacteria bacterium | reverse complement strand
TTGGCCGAAGTGGGAATGGCAGTTCTCGCCACTTCGATGCGCGGCATGATCTCCGTCGTGTCGAACCAGCCACCGGCGGCGCTCACCGCACCATGCCGGAATACAACACGCGATATGGTCGCCGGAGCGCGCAGCATCACGCAAAACCACACCGGGTCGCCGCGCTTGCCCGGCGGCGCGCCCAGATAGTTGGCCAGGCCGGGGGCTTGCGGATCTACGGCGCAGTAGGTTTTCGGATCCTCGTCCGTCAAGAATTCCGCAATATCGGTGGCGATGTGCCCGTCGGCGGTCGGCTCGAGGCCAAGCGACACGACCGAAAGGCTCGCCCTCGCATAGGCAGTGACGGCGGGCCGGTCACGACGCGCCCGAGCGGCTTGCGTGATCCATACGCGGCCATTGATGGCGTCCGCGAACGGCACCAGGCGCAGCGTGCGCCGCTCGAAGCGCAGTTGATCGGTGTCGCCGGGGAGCCCGACCCTGCCGTCCACCTCATAAACCTGCCGGCCAACCCATCCTGCGGGAACCGCCGTCTGCTTCGGCGCCATAGGCTCGTCCATGAAAGTCACCCGGTGCAGGTACGGCACTGCGGGATTAAGGTCGTGCTCCAGGGCCAACACCTGCGGCCCCCGCTGCACCAAGGCGTAATCGGGATAAGTGGGCCCTCCCGGCAGCGCGCGCGTCGGCAGATCCATTCGAATGTCCAACCTGTTTGATCGCAGCCACGTCTGGGAAACATCCAGCATTTCCCCGGGCGTTCCCGTGAGCGTTCTCGATCCGGTCCTCACCTCAAAATGAGTGGTCCACTCCGGGACTCGCAGCTTTACCATGAAATGCGCTGCGCGGCTGGGGTTGACAGTGAGAGCGATAGTTCCGTCCGACGGGAACTGCGTCTCCGAGATCACCTGAATCGGCACTCCGTCGATCTCAAAGCGGGCGCGACCCGGGGTATAGAGGTTGACGACTAGGGCTTTCTTCTCCAGACCCCAGGCCAGTTTGGGAAGGAGCGAAATTCCACGCGGGCCGCTCGACACACAGCACAGCAGCGCGTCGGTAAACTCCTTGGGCCCCGCCCAGGAGGTGTAGTAGGAAACGTTTCCCGTCCTGGGGTCCTGCGCCGCCAGCAGGTGATTGTAAACGGTGCGCTCGATCTCCTGGCCAAAGCGGGCTTCCCCCGTCAAACGCAACAGACGCCAGTTGAGCTGCAGCCAGGTGACGGTCACGCACATCTCGCCGACGTTGGAAGACTGCAGCGACAGCAGCCGCCCGTTCGGCTGGAAGTGCTCCGCCGCGCTCAATGTCCC
>VBNY01000297.1:0-2761 GCA_005877705.1 Gammaproteobacteria bacterium | reverse complement strand
CTTTGCCGTTGGCGGTAAGGTAAACGCTGCCGCTCATCAAAAGTGAGGTAACGATTCGAGGTCCATGCGGGTGATCGTAGGCTCGGACCAGGTACTTGCAGAATTCGAGATGCCGGGCGTCGCCTGTGAACCGATAGAGCGCGCACATCGATTCCAAGACACTAGTCGCCGCCATGCCCATGTGTTCGCCTGCGGCGACGATGTCGCGCTGTCCCGGCGCGTCGCCAAATGTACGGCCGAGCAGATCTCCCACCCTGCGACAGGCTTGCAGCACCGCCGGATCCGCGGTCAATTCGTAGTAGCTGAGCAGGCCGATGAGGTTGTAGTTGTGTGCCCAAACATCCCAGCTCGTCCAACGGTGCGCCGCGGAATAGGTTCCCAGATAGCCGTCCGGCTCCTGGGTGGCGATCAGCGCCTGGGCCATCCGCTCCGTGATGCGCCGCAGCCCGGCATGATCCTGGTACCGCAGCGCATTGCACGCTGCGTCGAGGAATTTCCCGGCGTGCTCGCCAACCCACGCCGTATCGAAGTCGCCCGCTGTGTCTCGATGCTGGAAGCCCGACAGGCAGGCATATTCATCGATATGGAGCAGCCGGCCTTCGAGGTTGATTCGCATCCGCTCGGCGAACAGGCCGCCGAGCTCCTGCGACTCGAATGGCAGCGACGTGAACCGCTCTGGCACCCGCTCCGGAACCACCGGCTCGGGCCGTCGCGGCCGACTCGCCGTCCCCACCGACGGGGTGTCGGCTTGCGCGCGGATGCCGGCGACCGTCGCGGTGGCGGCTGCAACCTGGATGAGCTCTCTGCGCGAAATCCTGCTCATGCGAGCAGCCGCACGTGGTCGGCCCAGTGCCCAGACCGAGACTTCAAACGAACTCGCCGGGGCCAGTCATCGTCACATCATAGCCTATTGGGTTGCAGACCTACGAACCGGCGGCTTCGGTCGCACCGGTTTCGGTCCGAACGCGCGCGCCGTGTCGCGCTGCGGGCGAGTCGTTCGTGAGAGCGCCCGTTGCCGCTCGAGCTCTGCGGCCGCCGCCTCCTTGTACTGGGGGCTCGTGAGCGAGGCCAGAAAAGCAACCAGGTCGTCAATGTCGCGCTCGCTCAAGGCGAGCGGCACGATGTCTTCATCAAGATACGGATTATTGAGCCCCGCGCCCTTGTTGTAGTGGTCAATGACATCCCATAACGTGGCGTGCGAGCCGTCATGGAAGTACGGCGCCGTCAGCAGGAGGTTGCGCAGGTTCGGGGTCTTGAAGGCCGCGATGTGAGACTCCCGCTTCGTCACCAGAAAACGCCCGAGTGCCGACAGATCCGTCTGAATCGCGGCGCGGTCGATCGCCGCTGCGTCTCCCGTGCCGAGCAGCTCCCGGGCCTGCTTCGCGAGCTTCACCACATCGTGCCGCACGATCATCACACCGATATTGTGGTAGTCGTTGTCGGTGAAGTTGGTCGTGTCGCGCTCATTCTCGCTCAACGCGTGGCATTTATTGCACCGGGCACGGGTATTGAACAGCTCCCACCCGCGCTGGGCCGCGGCGTCGATGGCATCGTGCTCGCCTGCAATGTAATGATCAAAGGGCGAGTCAAACGACAGTTGGGACCGTTCGTAAGCCGCGATGGCGCGTACCAGATTGAGCCTATCGGGCGCTGCGCCGAACGCCTTGTGAAATGCCTGCTGATACTCCGGACTCGCCGCGATCCTGGCGACGGCGGCATCGAGGCTCGGCTGGCCCATCTCGACAGAATTGACGATCGGAAGCGCGGCCTGCTGCTCGAGCGTCGCAGCCCGGCCGTCCCAGAACTGCGTCACGTTGTAGAGCGCATTCAGAACGGTGGGCGCATTACGCTGCCCGGCGCGGCCGCCGATGCCTGTTGAAACCGCCTTGCCATCAGTGAAGGCGCGCGCCGGGTCATGGCAGGTGCTGCAGGCTATCGTACCGTCGGCAGACAGGCGCGCATCGAAAAACAATCGTTGGCCGAGCGCGACCTTTTGCGCTGTCTGCGGATTATCCGCCGGAATTGCCGCAAGAGTTGCCGCTAGCGGCAGGCCGACCTGCTGCATCGACTTCGGTTGGGCGAGCGGGTTTGCGGCCGCGCTCGCGACGTCCGCGGCCCGGGCCAGCGTGGACGTGAACAGAGCGGTCAGCATCAGGGAGCAGAGTCGCAGGCGCCTCGCCAATCGCATGCTGAAAGCCTTGGACCGTGCACCGGCGGCGCAGACGCCTGACATAGTGAACTCCCTCGATGAATTTACCAGCCGGCCTATCATCAATGCGGCGTCTGACGCCGCGGTTACGGCGCTCGGAGCCACATTGCCGCTGCCCTCGAGCCGGTTGCATGTGTAACACGAATGGTCTGATTCGCAACCTGGAAGAAACACTCACATCGTCAATATGGTCGCTGCAACGATCCGAATCACGGAGATGACGACATGAAAATTGGATTTATTGGACTCGGCCGCATGGGCTCTGCGATGGCCGCCAACCTCGTCAAAGCGGGACATGATGTCACCGTTTTCAACCGCAGCCCCGAAAAGCGTCGTGCCCTCCTAGAGCTGGGTGCGCACGAGGCGGCGCAGGTCGCCGATGCTTGCCGTGGCGATGCGGTAATCACGATGCTGGCGGACGACATGGCGGTCGCTCAGGTCGCGTTGGCGGACGACGGCGTCGTCGGAAAGCTCCGTAGGGGCGCGCTCCATGTTTCAATGAGCACGATCAGCGTCGCGCTCTCGAAAAAGCTCGCGCAGGCGCACGCTCAA
>VBNY01000200.1:16875-18968 GCA_005877705.1 Gammaproteobacteria bacterium | reverse complement strand
ATCGCTCTCGAGCGCAACCGCTTCACCAAGGGTCGGATCGGCGTGCGCTTCGCAGCCTCCAGCCCCAACACGGTGCTGGTGAAGAACGTGTTCAGCGCCGAGACTGATGCCGCCGTGTGGGCGGTCCGCAGTCAACCCGACCTGCGCAGCGCGGCGATCAGCGTGCGTGACAACAAGTTCTCCGACCAGCGTCTGGGTATTGTCGGCGGCAACGTATCGCTGCTCATAGAGCACAACGACTTCTCCGATGCGCGCGAGGCCGCGGTCCACTTGATCGGCGCGGGTGTCGTCGTGCGCGGCAACCACATCAGGCGCGGCGCCGGCATGGGTATCGTCGCGGAAAACGCCCGCGGCGCCATCATCGACAGCAATGAGCTCGACCATATCGCAGTCTACGCCATCATGGTGCGGGGCTCGGCGAACACGCTGGTGCATGCGAACCGCATCGACAATTGCAGCTACGGTCTGGCCTTCGTGCTGGGCGACGCGAGCAATCCGAGCACGGCGGCGGACAATTCGCTGTTCGATCTGAAATACAACGGCATCGATGTCATCGGCGACTCGCCGATTCTGCGGCACAATCGCGTGCTGCAGGCCAGGGCGTTGCCGCTGCACGTCGCGGACTACCAGCCGCCCGACGGCAAGATCGTGCCCTCCCATCCTCTCCTTGAAAACAACACTCTGGGCGCGGACGGGACGACGGTCGCCTCCAAGGATGCGGCCGGCTTGCGGCCTGGCGTGACCAATCCGCGATGAACCCGCTGGAGACAACTCAGCTGCTGACGGCGGCGGAGCGCGACGACTCCCACCTGCAGCTGCTGAACGACACCTGGAGACTGACGATCTTCACGGTGCTGCTCGCAACCGCGTTGCCGTGGTTCCTGAACGCATTCGCGATCGACTTCGGGGCGGCCTCCTGCGCGCTGCTTGCCGTGGGCGCGGTCTACGTGGCCCTTGCCGCGGTAGCGGACCTGAAGGGCCCGAACACGGTCTGGCGAACTCGGGTGCTCGCGCTCCTGCATGCCCTCGGCGTCATCGGCATCGGCGTCGTCTGGCAGTATGCCGGTGGCCTGCAGAACCCGGCGTTCCTGCTGGCGCTCGCCTTGCCCGTGATCGGCGCGACCTTCATTTCCCGCTGGCAGCCGTACGTCACGGCGGCGCTCGCCATCCTGGCGGTCGCCGCGGTCGCCCTGATCCAGGCACCGGAGCTGCGCTGGTACGCGAGCGGACTCAACACCGCAGTGGCGTGGCTCGCACCCTTCTTTGGCAAGGAAGGCGCCGCGGGCAGCGCGCCCTGCGCCATGGCCTCGGAGTATTTCGGAACGGTGTTCGAAATGCTGCGGGCGCACGTCGCTGCCGCGCGGGTCGAGGCGCAGCGCGGGCACGAGCTGTGGGCGGGTCTGATCGAGCACCTGCCGGTTCCCGCAGTGTTGGTCGAGGTTGATACGCTGCGAGTGATCTGCGCCAGCGAGCGTCTGGTGCCCGCGTTTGGCACGGGTGATGCGCCACTCGCTGGCCGCGACTTTTTCCAGGCGATCCGCTTCTCGTATCCTGAGGTCGTGGAGGAGCTGATCACCGGGATCGGCGGCGTTGCCCCGCTCACCGTGATCCGCGTCGCAGATCAGCTGCGCACCGCTGACGTGCGGGTGCAGCACCTGGCGCGCCAAGGCCGCCGCTTTGCGCTCGTGATGCTCGAGGACGTGACCGAAGGCTTCTGCGTCAAGGCCGCGCTCGATGCGGCCGAGCACGCGGCGCTCGTGGTCGACTCACAAGGCTCTGTCATGGGCTTCAATAGGCCGGCGCAGGGACTGTTCCCGAAGGCCGCGATCGGCACCGATATTTCCCGTCTGTTCTCGCAACCTGACTCGGATGCGCGCTGGTGGGAACCGGGCCTGACCGGCCGGCGCAAACTGCACGTGGAGATCCTGCAGCGGGTCTATCAGGTCACTTGCTCGACTGTCGCCCTGCCAGGGGAAGAACAATCGATCTATGTGATCGCCTTGCGCCCGGTGATCAACACGGGAGCCACGAATCAGAGCGCCAGGGCGTCGGCCGCGGTGAAACCAACTCTGGTAGAGCGCCGATGAGAGCGC
>VBNY01000200.1:13391-16833 GCA_005877705.1 Gammaproteobacteria bacterium | reverse complement strand
CAGGGCGACCGGCTGCTGTTCGGCGTCAACGGGGCAACCCTGACCGGCACCAACGGCGGCGCCGGCGCCGCGGCCAGCTGGCTTCATGAGGTGAACGCCGCGAGTCTGATCGGTGTGGGAGCTGAATACCAGGCCATCGCGAATGCGCATTGGACTTTCGGATCGCTCACCGGCGCACTGACGGGCGGCGCGACCCCCAGTCGGCGGTGGAGCCTCTCCGCCGACGTCCACGAGGGGTCCGGCAATAACGGTGTGCGCCCAATCAACTATTCAATTGTGATTGCCGGCTTTAGCCATGCGCTGACGGAGGCACTCTCATTGCAGCTCGAGGAGCGACGGATCGACGTAGATACCGCCCACGGCAGCTTGCCGAAGGTTGGCCTTTCCATGCTGTGGAATCGGCAATGGCTTGCCTCAGCCTCCTACGCCCGCTCGGTCGGCGGGAATCTGGGCACCGACGAGGGGGCGGTGCGCATCGACTATTACAGACAGACCCTGAATTTACTGGCTGGCGGAGCCGTGGGCCGGGCCGTGCCAATCGTGGTGGGTCTGCAAGGCACCTCCTTGCCACAGCTGTCGGTCCTCCAGATCAGAGAGCTGTTCGTTGGCGTCGCGCGAGGGTACTCGCGTGCGGACTGGATGTTGCTGGCAGATTATCAGGATGTGGGAGGGACCAAACGCGTCACACTCAGCTTGAACTGTACAGTACACCTGCGCGCATTCAGGCAATCAAGATGAGCACCATTCTCTCCAAACGAGGCTCCGGCTGGCTGGCTACCTGCCTGGTGCTGGCGGTGCTGCTGATCGCTGGATCGAGGCTCATTGTGCTGAGCATGCAGCACCACGCAACGCAGGCACGTGAGTCGGCGCAGGCGATGGCAGCCCGCTCCGCCCGCGCGATTGAATCGCAATTGCAGGCCCTCGCTGCAATCGCGCAGCGACAGGCAGCGCGAGCCGCAGGCACGGTTGGACGCAAAGACGCCCGGCCGCGGCCGCAAGCCGTGGCGACGGACCGTAACACATTCTGGATGGCGGCCGACGGCGCAGTGCTGCGCTCGAAGGATTCCGACCCGATGACCGTGGAGGGCATTGCGAAAGAATGGGCGGTCGCAGACTCCCGTCAAGGCACGGAGGGCCGGCTGCTCGGCCCGGTGCGCCTCGGAAGCCAGTGGATACTGGCGGCACGCGCGCCGGTCATGCTGCGCTCGGCCTACGGGACTGCCGTGCGGGCCGGCTGGTCCGTGGCGTTCCGGGATCTGGATCAGCTGCTCCTCAACGCGAAGATCGACGGGGTGGCCCGCGCAGGCTATGACTTCGAGCTGTCGCAGCTCGAATCCGCGAGCGGCCAGCCGCGGATTTTCACGAGCTCCAGCACCACGCCGTTGGCTGAGCCGGCTACGAGCGCGATTCGCCTGCCCGCCGGCTTCCTGCCCAACCCGTCCGCGCCCGTCTTGATGATCGCAATCCGCCCGCGGGCAGGCTGGTACCCGGCGACCGAGCTGACCGCCGATGTCGGCCTGCTGGCGGTGGTCGCATGGTTCGCGGCGCTCGGCGTCCTCGACGTGACGCGCCACCTGCGCCTCATGGGAAGCGCGCTCGCCGTCTCCAAGCGACGGTTACAAGCGGTGAACCAGCGCCTGATGAGAGAGATCGAGCAGCGCGAGGGGCTGCAGCAAAGCATCGACCATGCGCGCTATCACGATGCGTTCACCGGGCTGCCCAATCGCCGCTATTTCATGGACCAGCTCGACCGCGCACTGCGCGACGTGCGCACGCGGCGCGATTACCACATCGCCATCATCCTCGTCGATGTGGACCGCTTCAAACTGATCAACGACACGCTGGGGCACACCGCCGGTGATGAAGTGATGATGCAGGCCGCGCGGCGCTTCGAAAAAGCCGCAGCCACGCTCGAGTGCGTGCTCGCCCGCTGGGGGGGCGATCAGTTCGCGCTGCTGCTGGGCGATGTGCACTCCGCCGACACGGCGATCGCGATCGGCAAGTTGCTGCAGGAGGCGCTGCGCGCGCCGTTCGAGCTGCGCAAGCATCGGGTGAGGGTCGCAGCGAACATCGGCGTGTCTTTCGTCGACTCGGGACTGCAGCGCGTGGAGGATGCGCTGCGCGAAGCCGACATCGCGCTGTCGGTTGCCAAGGCGAGCGGTAAGATCCGCGTGGTCGCCTACAACCCCGCCATGCGCGGCAACGTCCTGAGCCTCGTGAGCCTGGAGGCCGATCTGCACGTGGCGCTCGAGCGCGACGAGCTGCGGCTCCTGTTCCAACCCATCGTGGATCTGCGTCACCGCCGCATCGTCGGCGCGGAAGCGCTGCTGCGCTGGCTGCACCCGGTGGAAGGCCTGTTGACGCCCGACAAGTTCCTGGCGCTCGCCGAGGAAGCTGGACTGATCGTGCCGATAACCCGCTGGATCATTCTGCGGGTCTGCAAGCTGGCGCAGGAATGGCGCCGGCGTCTGCCGCCGGGCACGGATTTCTACGTCAGCATCAACCTCTCGGCAGCGGCGCTGCGCGACCCGGGTTTGAGCGATTACATCGCGAGCGTGCTCCAGCAGACACAAACATCGGCCAGGTCGCTCAAGTTCGAGCTGACGGAAGGCGGTCTCATCAGCAACGTAGGCGCCGCGCGCGAAGCTCTGGACCGCCTGCACCACATGGGCATCGAGCTGATGCTCGACGATTTCGGCACGGGCTACTCCTCACTGAGTCATTTGCAGCTGTTCCCGTTCGACTACGTGAAGATCGACGGACCGTTCGACAGCCGGTCGGGGTCGGCGCGTCCCGGTGGCGGCGCGCTGGTGCGCGCGATGGTGCAGATGGCCTCGAGCCTGGGACTCAAGGCGATCGCCGAGGTCGTGGAAACGCAGCCCGACGCGCAGGCCCTGCAGCAGATGGGTTGCGAGTTCGGTCAAGGTCATTTCTTCTGTGAGCCGGTCGAGGCGGAAGAGGCCCTGCAAGCCTTGAGCAACCCCGAATTCCGCACGCGGCTCAAGCCGGAAGAGGCGCTCGCGGCGAGCGCTCTCGTTGCCGAGTCGCCAGTGACGGCGGCAGCGCTGGCATCAGCCGCCGCGCGCACGTCACCTGATATCGACTCAACCATCATTGAGCCCGTCGAGTCGGCTGGGGGCGTGCCGCACGATAGCGTGCCGACGCTGGTAATACCGGCCGAATCGACCGCAACGATCACGGAGCCCGTGGAAGCAGACGCCGCGAGCGCGCAGCACGATGATGCGTCGCCGCTGATCGAGCCGGCGGAGCCGGCCGCCGCGGACGTGGCGCACGCCACTGCGCCGGCACCGGTAAAACCCATGGGATCGACCGCAACGCCGGCAGAATCCGTCGAACCAGACGAGGCTGCAGAGTCCGTGGAGGACACGGCCGGCGTGCCGGCAGACAACTCATCGACGCTGATGATACCCGGGGGCTCATA